>JALZAJ010000419.1 GCA_030948465.1 Bacteroidota bacterium | reverse complement strand
GTGGTGTGGGGCGGGATCGAACCGCCGACACAAGGATTTTCAGTCCTTTGCTCTACCGACTGAGCTACCGCACCATCGGGCGGCAAAAATAGAATTATTCAACTAAAGTAAAAATTCAAATTTTTATCCCTTTAACCGTAACGTAATAAGCTGGTTTTGTAATTATCAGTTGCCATATTCGCACAAAAACTTAATCCGCATTATTTTTAATTGCTCAAAGGTGTAATTCCCATCGGCAAGCTCTTCACGGGCAATGTCAAGGCTCGATGTTTGGCAACCTTTGAAATAATCAATAATTTCTTCTCTTTCATATTCTTCAACCAGGTCTTCAATAGCATAATCCAGGTTAAGCTTCGTTCCGCTGGCCACTATTGTTTCCATCTCCTCAAGAAGCTCATCAAGCCCAAGGGTCTTATGCTTCGCGATCGTTTCAAGCGGCATTTTCTTATCAACGTTTTGAATAATAAAAACCTTGTTGCTGTTTTTATTAACAAGGGTTTTCATTACAAAATCATCGGGCTTTTCAATATCATTTTCTTCTACATATTTTGCAATAATATCAACGAATGGCCTGCCGAATTTTAATGCTTTCCCTGCACTTACACCCTGGCATTTCTCAAGCTCTTTTAATGTTGTTGGATACAAGGTGGCCATGTCGAGCAAACTGTTTTCAAGAAAAATAACGAATGGAGGAAGATGTCTTTTTTTTGCTTCCTGCTGGCGAACCGTTTTCAAAAGCTCAAAAAGCTGGTCATTGGCCGATACGGTTTCTCCGGAATCAACTGCGTCATCATCGTCATCGCCCAGTTCTTCATAAATGTGATTGAGCACTATTTTAAATGATGATGGCTTTTTCAAAAAAGCTTCTCCTTTTTTGGTGATCTTTAAAACGCCATAATCTTCAATATCTTTTTGTATAAAATTTTCCAAAAGCATTTGTCTCAGCAATGAATTCCAAAAATGTTCGTCTTTATTTTTACCCGTTCCAAACACGGCATTTTCATCATGTCGATACATCTTTATTTGCGGGTTAGGCTTCCCGAGAATCACCGCCAGCATGTAGGTAACAGGAAAACGTTCATCGAGCACCCTAATAGCTTTTAATGCAATTAATGTTTCGGCTTTGGCTTCAATAAGATCTTTAGGGCTTTTGCAATTATCGCACTTGCCTCCGCAATTTTCAATGTTGTAAGCTTCTCCAAAATAATTAAGCAAAATTTTTCTGCGGCAAACCCCGCTTTCTGAATAAGCCACGGTTTCATTAATTAATTGACCGCCGACTTCTCTTTCGGTTAAGGATTTATCGCGCATTAAATGTTCAAGTTTAGCAACATCTTTATGTGAGTAGTACAGGATACATTTTCCTTCGAGTCCATCCCGGCCTGCACGACCGGTTTCCTGGTAATAATTTTCAATAGACTTCGGTATGTTATAATGAATAACAAAACGTACATCCGGCTTATCTATTCCCATTCCAAAGGCAATGGTTGCAACGATTACCTGGACGTCTTCACCTAAAAATTCATCCTGTCTTTTTGCTCTTAACTTCGCATCAAGCCCCGCATGATAGGCAACCGCTTTTATGCCATTCGCCATAAGCATCTGCGCAAGTTCTTCGGTGGTCTTGCGATTCAGCGTATAAATTATTCCGCTTTTACCTTTGTTTTGAGAAATAAATTTGACGATACTTTTTACAGCCTGTTCCTTTTTAAGCTTGGGCTGCACTTCATAATAAAGATTGGAACGGTTAAAAGAAGAGATAAAAATTTTAGGATCGCGCAATCCAAGATTTTTCACAATATCACTTTGGACCTTTGGTGTCGCCGTCGCCGTTAAAGCTATTACCGGAATTTTTTTATCTATCACATCCATTATTTCTCTTAATCTTCTATACTCAGGCCTAAAATCGTGGCCCCATTCACTTATACAATGCGCTTCATCAACAGCAAAGAAAGAAATATTCAGATCCTTGAAAAAGTCCACGTTTTCTTCTTTGGTAAGTGTTTCCGGCGCCACGTAAAGCATTTTGGTTTTTCCCGCTACAAGGTCCTCTTTCACAATTTTCTGCTGACCTTTATTTAAGGTGCTGTTTAAAAAATGCGCAATATGATCGTGGGTGCTATATCCCCTAATGAGATCCACCTGGTTCTTCATCAACGCAATAAGCGGAGAAACGATAATGGCGCAGCCTTCACTTATAAGGGCCGGCAATTGATAGCATAGGCTCTTACCTCCGCCTGTTGGCATAATTACAAAGGTGTCTTTACCATCAAGAAGATTATTAATTATTTCTTCCTGTGGTTCCTTAAAGCTGTTAAATCCAAAATGCTCCTTGAGATGGTTTGTAAGAAATTCTGAATTTTTTTGATTTGCTGAGCTCTTCAGAGAGGAACTGTTGGATTTTTTTTTGGTTTTTACTTTTGATGTAGGCATGGTTTTTCTTTTCTATTCCCTTTTATTACAGGCGTTCAAAGTTAATGCAATTGAGTCCTGAAATATATGGTCAAATTTTGTTTAACATAAATAACCTTTCTTTATAAAAATTATTGTAGTTAAGTTACGAAGTTTAGCTTATACAATTTATACATTCGTGCGCTTTTTGATTTATCCATCTTCAATTTATGTAGGTTTGCTTTTTTTGATAAAAGAAAATTTTATCCTTACATCTAAAAAAAATTCTACCCTTTAATAAGAATGAATACTTATAATATCCTCTCTTCTGCTAAAAAAACAATAGAGCTTGAGGCTCGCTCGATAGCGGAATTATCGGGTCTCATCAACGAAGATTTTGAAAAGGCGGTAACAAAAATCAGCAGTTGCAAAGGAAGATTGGTTGTAAGCGGTATGGGCAAAAGCGCTATCGTTGCTCAAAAGATTGTAGCGACTTTAAACAGCACGGGCACGCCTTCCTTATTTTTACACGCTGCAGATGCTATACATGGTGATATAGGCATGGTACAGCAGGATGACGTAGTGATGATATTAAGTAAAAGTGGTGACAGCCCGGAAATAAAGGTTTTAATTCCTCTTATAAAAAATTTTAAGAACACGCTGATTGCGATATGCGGCAACATGCAAAGTTACCTCGCGGCCAGCGCTGACTTTACAATAAATTCAACGGTGCGTGAAGAGGCCTGCCCTAATAACCTTGCTCCGACAAGCAGTACCACAGCGCAGGTAGTATTAGGTGACGCCATTGCAATTTGCCTTATGGAATTGCGTGGTTTTGGATCAAATGATTTTGCAAAATTTCATCCTGGCGGCACCTTAGGGAAAAAATTATATTTACGTGTGGAGGACATATTTGTAAATAATGAAAAGCCTGCGGTAAAACCCTCCAGCAAGCTTAGAGAAGTAATAATAGAAATAACTAAAAAGCGTTTAGGCGCCACCGTTGTGCTTGATGAAAACGAAAATGCAATTGGAATAATAACCGACGGTGACCTGAGGAGGATGCTTGAAAAAGAAATCGCTCTGGATGATGTTACTGCAAAAGATATTATGAGCTTACACCCAAAAACGATCAAAAGCGATGAGCTGGCAATTACCGCTCTTGATTTGATGCGAAAAAAAAATATAACCCAGCTTGTGGTTACAGGCGAAAGAGGTTACGAAGGTTTTATACATTTGCACGACCTTTTGCGGGAAGGGATCATATAATTTTATAAAAATGAATAAAAACAATTACGTTGCCATAATGGCCGGTGGTATTGGAAGCAGGTTCTGGCCTGTAAGCAGGGTTAATTATCCAAAGCAATTTCTGGATATACTTAACCAGGGAAAAACTTTAATTCAGGCAACGTACGATCGTTTTGCGCAATACATTCCTGCTGAAAATATTTACGTAGTTACCTCATTACAGTATAAAGAAATTGTTGCAAAACAATTGCCTTTGCTTCAACCGGAAAATATTTTATGTGAACCCTCCAGGAAAAATACGGCGCCCTGTATCGCTTATATTTCATACAAACTTCACGAAATAAACCCTGAAAGCAACTTAATATGTGCACCGGCCGATCACCTGATCCTGGATGATACCGCTTTTAGAAAAGTAACTCTTGATGCTCTTGAATTCACTGAAAAACATAACGCACTGGTTACTTTGGGAATTAAGCCCTTGGCGCCAAATACGGGCTACGGCTACATACAGTACGAGCAGCATGCCGTTACAGAAAATATTTACAAAGTAAAAACCTTTACCGAGAAGCCTGATATCGAGCTTGCAAAAGATTTTATAATAAGCGGCGACTTTTTATGGAATGCCGGCATTTTTGTTTGGAGAACAAAAAATATAATTTCCGCTTTTGAAAAATATCTTCCGGAGATACATGAAGTTTTTGATGGCGCAAAAAAAGCCCTGGTTACACCCGATGAACAAAAAGTTATAGACCTGATTTATCCTCTTTGTGTAAACATCTCCATTGATTATGGCATACTGGAAAAGGCTGATAATGTTTACGTGATTCCGTCCTCCTTCGGCTGGAGCGACCTGGGCACATGGGGAAGCGCCTACGAAAATCTTGAAAAGGATTACAAGGAAAATGCCGTTACCGGTAATAACACTATTCTGTTTGACTCCACGAAAAATGTGGTGCATGCTGATAATAATAAACTCATTCTTTTACAAGGCCTCGACGATTTTATAATTGTTGATACCGAAGATGCTTTATTGGTCTGCAAAAAAGACAAGGAGCAGCACATCAAAGAATATCTTTCGGAAATAAGAAAGAACAAAGGAGATAAATATTTATAGACCCATTGCCATTCCTTTTTTTAAAACGGTCCTTTTATTTCTATCAATTTATTTCTTAAAATAAACCTCACCGCTTTCCGTTATACCAAAATACTTCTTTGGGGACTAAAAAATTTCATGAAACTTTTTTTACTTTTTTGTGCTGGTATTCTTCTTACGTTGAATTTCCTGAACATCTCTATTGAAAAAAATCCGGAATATAATCACGTTGAACAATACGACGCTTCGCTATTACCCATAAACTCTTTAAAAAAACTCACTGAATACGCTGACAGTGCCGCTTCGGAAAAGCAGGTAAAAAACGGATCGGTTCAATATGCCATCTTAGTTGCTTCTATTATCAGAAACAGGTTTTATCATGGATTTTCGACCTGCAATTTTAAAAAGAACTGGATCGCAGCGAGCTCGCAGTTTGTGGTTGGAAAAGGACTTGCCTGTCCGGTAGATCCGGATGAAATTCTCCAATATCCGTTTGCCGGTTGCTCCCAACAGGCAATTGTATTAATGGCCTGCATGAAAAGAAAAAATATTTCCTATAGGAGCGTAGGCTTTCCGCATCATTATGCAGTCGAATTAATGCTTGATGGCTGCTGGTATTTTTTTGATCCTGATATGGAACCAAAAATTAATGAAAAAGAAAGGTTGGAACAAAGTTGGGATAAATCGGCTGATAGCTTAAAAAAATATTATAGCCTGAGCCTGAATCACCTTGACTGGGGATTTGGTAGATCGCAGCCGATAAAAGTTGGCCGCATTAATTCAGACCCTGCTCCAAACGCTTCGATTTTTCAAAGCGTTACAAAATATTTATCAAAAACATTGTGGATATTGCCCCTTATGATTGTGGCATATCCTAAGAAAAAAACGGTTCAAAAAAATTCTTCCCTGGCCCGCGATTAATAACCATCTCCTGCATTAAATCAATATTTTTGATAACTACTTATCAAATAATAATTCATTGAGTGTTCCTTCAATAAAAAGCAAGCTTCCTCACACGGGCGAAACCATATTTACTATAATGAGTTCGCTGGCAAAGAAACATCAGGCCATAAATCTTGGCCAGGGTTTCCCTGATTTTAGCATGAACCAGGAGCTAATCGAATTAGTTTATAAAAGCATGAAAGACGGGCACAATCAATATGCGCACATGAATGGAGTGCCTGCCCTGAGGAATGTGATTGCAGAAAAGGTGCACTTTTTATATAATACTCAAATTCATCCAGAAGACGAGATCACGATAACTCCCGGCGGAACGTACGCTATTTACACTGCCCTTACTTCGCTTCTGCAGCCGGGCGATGAGGTAATAGTATTTGAGCCGGCTTTTGATAGTTATATTCCTAATATCGAGATCAATGGAGCAAAGCCGGTTTTAATACCTCTTACTTTTCCGGATTATAAAATTGACTGGAACCTGGTAAGGCAGAGCATTACATCCACCACCCGGTTAATCATGATCAATTCGCCTCACAATCCCACAGGCAGCGTTCTTCAAAAAAGTGATATAGAAGAATTGAGGAAGATTATTAACGGAACGAATATTTTTATCTTAAGCGATGAGGTGTATGAGCACATCATTTTTGATGGCATACGGCATGAAAGCATACTGAAATATCCGGATCTTTTTGAGCGGGCATTTGTTTGTTTTTCCTTCGGAAAAGTATATAGTTGTACCGGCTGGAAACTCGGATATTGCATTTCGCCAAAAAAACTAATGGATGAATTTAGAAAAGTTCACCAGTTTAATTGTTTTTCCTGCAATGCGCCGATGCAATACGCTCTTGCTATTTTCTTACAAAAAAAGGAAGAGTATCTTTCTCTAAGTGGTTTTTTACAAAAGAAAAGAGATTTGTTTCAAGACCTGATGAAAGCAACCCGTTTTAAA
>JALZAJ010000395.1 GCA_030948465.1 Bacteroidota bacterium | reverse complement strand
GCTTCCTTATTACCTAAATTTATTTTTTTGATATGCCTTACCTGCCCTTTTATCTGCAGTCCGTTTAAAATTTCTGCATCAAATTTCCCTTTTCCCCGGTTCAATAAAATAGTCCCATAATCAGCATCATACCTTCCCATCTCAATGTTGTTTTCATAATAATTTCCCATCAATAAAATATCTGGTAAATCATCATTGTTTGCATTTACAACAACGGCATCTTTATAGGAAGTAAGCTGCGCCTGCCAGGGTAAAGCCTTTGTTTCAAATTGCATGTTTCCATTGTTTATTAAAATTGCATTTGAAAAATAATCAGCAGATAATACTTCGGCGCCCTTTAGTTTATCGGCGCCAAAAAGTTCGGTCAAGCTTGCTTTGGCAAAATCTGCAGCATATAAAAATTCCTTTTTAAGAACAGGCATTTGTTTTTCTAATTCCGCTTTACTTGCAAAAGGAATTTCTTTTCCTCCGAGGTAATAAGTGAGCACCTGTTCTTTTTTACCGTTGTCATCAAAATCATTATAATACATTTTTACCGGCTCTGCTGCAGATGCTTTCAGGCGGCTGTTCAACCCGAGGTTGCCCGCAATTAAATCAACGTCGCCGTCATTATCAATATCGCATGGAAGTATAAAATTCCACCAGCCTTTTTTATCTGATAATATTTTTTTTGTGAACTTTCCCTTATCATTTATGAAAGCAACGATGCCACCCCATTCTAATGAAAGTAACAAATCTTTGTCTCCATCTTTATCAATATCAAACCATAAAGCCTGTGTTACAAAGCCAACATTCGCTAAGTCCTTAGCATGTTCTGAGGTTACATCCTTGAATTTACCGGTTCCATCATTTTGCAACAAGTAAGAGTGGGGTATTTCTCCATATTCCCATGGAACTGTTCTTGCGCCAATGAATAAATCAACAAACCCATCGCCATTAAAATCGTAAGGAACAACACAGGAAGCAGTAAGATATAAATTAGTAAAGGCATTTTCCAGTTTCTTAAAATTCGCCTTGCCATCATTTAAATAAACACGCGGTGTATTATGATTGTCATTCCCAAAAAATTCATTGCCACCGCTTGCAATTATAAGGTCAATATTTCCGTCGTTATTTACATCTGCAAAACATGCGCCCACGTCTTCGTAAATGCTGTCCTTATCTAGCACAGGCTGTTCACTCTTTATAAATTTACCGGAAGATTGTTGTAAAAATATGGCAGGTTTTCTATCTCTTGATGCGCCGATGAAAACATCTTCCAGTCCATCGTGATTGATATCTGCAATTGCTAAGGCAGGCCCTTCAGTAGAAAAGAAATGGGGAATTAAAGGCTCCCTGTCAAATTCAGCAAAACGGTTTTCTTCATGCTTGTAATTAAAGCCAACCTTTTTTGTAATATCAATCATTGGTGTGGTGGGATTTTTATAATATCGAATAATTGTATTGTAATCAAACTGCTGCTCACTTTTTTTGTATGTGAGATTTATTAATGAACCATTTGAGGAAAAAGATATTTGCTGATAAGAATTATCCGGCCATATTACAAAAGCAGAATCAACTTTTGTATTGCGCAGCCCAATAGTGATAGGCGTTTGCATGCTCGACATAAAACCTTTTACAGGATAGTTTTCATACGTCCTTATTTGTTTATTCGCAAACAAAATAATTTTTGCGCCTATTGCATTTATGTTATTCGGCGGCCCTTTTAATTTTATTTGTATCGATGATTTTTTGCCGGGCTTGCTGGTTTTGTTTTCATAGATTAAAGCAGAAGCGTCAATATTATTTACAACAACGTCTTCATCACCATCCTTATCGAGGTCTGCATAAATGGCACCATTAGAAAATGTAGGAATGCTTCCCTCAATGAAATTATTTTCATCAGTAAAAGACGCATCGCCATTATTTTTAAAAAACTTATCCGGTAATTTTATTACCGGAAATTTGTCAATTAAAGAAAGGTCTTTTTCTTTAAAATTATTTTCCTGTATTTTTTGCTGCACATCACCGTTGGAAACAAAATTGATATAATCAATATCATTAAGCCGCTTTGGAATACCGTTGGATATGAACAGGTCTTTATATCCATCATTGTCAAAATCAAAAAACAAAGGCGACCAGCTCCAGTCGGTCGCCCCAATGCCGCTGTACAAGCCTATTTCACTAAACATACCATTGCGATCATTTAATTGCAAATTATTCCGCGTGTATTGATAACTATATCCTATTCCAATTTTATAATTAAAAATATCATAAGCCCCCTCGCTTAAAGACCTTTTTAAAATATAAGGATCTGATGACAACATATCAGTAGAAATTATTTCAGGGTAGCCATCATTGGTTAAATCGGCCATATCAACCCCCATAGAAAACTGGCTGGTATGCATTAATCTTTGTTCGCCTTCTTCTTTGAACGTTCCATTCGTTTGATTGATATAGAGGTAATCATTTTCATGGAAATCGTTGCCGATATAAATATCAGGATAGCCATCGAGGTTAACATCGGCTACAGCAATGCCAAGCCCATAGCCAATTGCAGAGCTATTGATACCGGATTGTTTGGTTACTTCTGTAAAAGCCCCCTCCCTGCCTCCCCCGGAGGGCGAGGAGACGATATCATTTCTAAAAAGACGATCACCGGACAAAGCATTATAAGTTCCCAAAAAATTATTGCGAGGTTGAAAGTTCCCGTTTTCATGAACAGAATGGTTTAACAAAAACATATCAAGATCACCATCCATGTCATAATCAAAAAATACAGCCTGCGTGCTAAAACCTGAAAAGTCCAAACCATATTCGTGTGCTTTATCAACAAAAGTGGGAACACCGTTTTCATCCAAGCCCTGGTTTATGAGCAATTGATTTTTGCTATGCAATGTTTCGTAATTACCAACCCGGCATATATAAATATCGAGCAAGCCATCGTTGTTAATGTCAACCACAGAAATACCAGTGGTCCATCCTCCATCATTGGGAATTTTTGCTTCTGCAGTCACATCTTTGAATTTTAAATTCCCCTGGTTGAGATATAATTTATTTTGCCCCTGGTTGGAACCAAAAAATAAATCAATCAATCCGTCATTATTAAAATCACCGGCACCCAACCCACTGCCGTTATAGAAATAGATGTATTTAAAAAGATTGAATTGCTGATCGTACTTAAGATTGTTACTGAAGTTGAGACCCGTGCGATCGCTATTTAAAACCTCGAATAAAGGAGTGGGGGTTTTCTTTGTGGGCTTACAGCCCCCAAGTATTACAATGGATATTATCAGTGCAAAAAAACTTTTCGACATTATTGTAATTTTGCTGGTGCATTTTTTATTTTATATAAAACAGGTAGGGTATCATTAATAGTCATAAGAATAAATCGTTTGCCATTTCCTTTTATTTCTTTAATATCTTTTACTTCACCAGTTATATTTAAGCCCGATTTTCTGTGTTCCATTAATGAGAAATTATTATTTCCAAGATTAATAAGCACATCTCCAAAACCTCCATCCAGCCTACCGAATTGAGGAGGGAAACCAAATTTATTTTCTCCAAATATCAAATCCATTTTATTATCATTATTTACATCAGCAATAGCGATGGCATTGATACTCGACATCTGTAGCATGTAAGGCAATTTTTGTATGGTAAATTTTCCGTTACCATTATTGATTGCAATGATAGAACTGCAATAATTAAAAGTATCCACTGTTGCATGATCTGTTAATTCTTTGCTGAATAAATTTTGAATGGTTTTAGTTGCGTAATCGGTATAACTAAAATTTAGTTTTCTTAACCCGGGAAATTGATCAGTAACATCTTTCTTTAAAAACACCGGAACATCTTTTCCATTTATAGTTCTTGTAAGAAACGGATCAGGAGTACCATTCTGGTCGAAATCATTTATCCATAGTTTTACCGGATTTTTTGAATCTGGTCTGAGGTAAAAATTTTCTCCGATATTGCCCAGGATCAAATCTTGCTTACCATCCCCATTTATATCGGCTGCTGTTACCGTTTGCCATAAACCATACAGTCCACTTAAGTTGGTGTTACGAAGCTTGTCGAATGTTTTGCCATTGTAAGAAAATATTTTTGGCGCCATCCATTCGCCTGTAATAATTAATTCTTTTTTATTGTCGCCATTTACATCTGCCCACGCCGCACCTGTTACCATTCCTGCATTTGCTATTTCTTCATTCATGGCTTTTGCAACATCAATAAAATGGCCATGGCCATCATTTTTATACAGGTAACTTTCAGGAACAATTCCATAAGAAAAAGGCACGCTTCGGCTTCCAACAAATAAATCAATGTTTCCATCGCCATCAAAATCGTTAGCCGCAACAACTGATATGTTCATGTTGTTTTTAGGGAAAGCATCCCGTTGAATTTTAAAATTTCCCTTTCCATCATTTATATATAATCTTTGCTGAAGTTGCCTGCTGTTGGGGGGTATATTATTTCCACCAGAACCTATAAACAGATCAAGATAGCCATCATTATCTGCATCAAAAAATAATACAGCGACGTCTTCAAAGTCTGCAAATTCTTTAAATATATTTTCTTCTTTTTTTACAAAGCCATTTGGTGTTTGAAGGTATAATTGTCCGGCTTGTCCTTTCGCCCCGCCGATATAAACATCTTCAAGCCCATCACCATTTACATCACCCTTCGCTATTTGCGGCCCTTCCCGTGAAAGCATTTCCGGTAAATTTCTTTGCTGATAAAAATCAACATAATCATCTTCAGTATGTTTTTCAAAATTTACCTTAACGGGCTGCATCAAGGGTTCGGACACAGGTTTATCATCAAAATATACTTTTCCTTTTTGTGATGGCTGCTGTATTACCAGCATTTTATTTAATGCAGGATGGTCATATTTACTGAATGTCCTGTCTGGCCATATAATTATCATTGAGTCAACCTGCGTTTGTTTGCCTATTCCTATTATTTGCTTATAGTCCATCGAAGATTGAAAGCCCCTTCCTGGTATTACTTCCCTGGAATAAATCTGATCGCCTTTATATATTTTTATTGTACTTCCTATTGCGAAAGTATTTTTGCCAATGCCCTTCAAAAAAACCGAGATATAATTATTTTTTTCATTTTCAATTTCATTGTTTTTATAAATAAATGCTTTCTGGTTTATATTATTTACTACAAGATCAAGATCGCCGTCATTATCGAGATCGCCATAAGCCGCACCATTAGAAAATGATGGTTGTGTAAAACCAAGCGCAACCCCGGTGTCGGCAAATTTTAAATTACCCATGTTTAAGTAGGCTTTATTCAACAAAGGATAAGATGGCATTTTTTTTATGATCTCATCTATATCTTTTTTTTCACCCGTGAGCACCATTTTTTGAATAATATCATTGGCAAAAAAATCAATAAAATCCTGGTTGGTTACATCATGATTTATTCCGTTGCAAACATACAGGTCATTAAGCCCATCATTATTCATAT
This sequence comes from Bacteroidota bacterium, assembly GCA_030948465.1. Taxonomy (GTDB): domain Bacteria; phylum Bacteroidota; class Bacteroidia; order Chitinophagales; family Chitinophagaceae; genus Ginsengibacter. Next base: position 8,275 of record JALZAJ010000395.1, on the reverse strand, counting down.
CAAACATCAATGCTCCCCAGCTCCAGTCTGATGCTGAAACACCACTGTAATGAGCGACGTCTACGAACTTCCCATCTTTGTTATTTACCTGTAAAGTATTCTGCATAAACTGGTGATAAAATCCTTGCCGTTCTTTTAACCGATACACATCAATATTATCAAATAATGAAGTTGTTTTTAAGCGGTAATCATCATCTGGCAACATATCGGTTGTAAAAATATCAGGGAATCCATCATTGTTAATGTCGCCTATATCGGCGCCCATTGATGCAAGACTTGTGTGTTGAACATATTGTTCCAGTTCATCTTTAAACGTGCCATTTTTTTGATTGATGTATAAATAATCTCTTTCAAAAAAATCATTTGAAACATACACATCCGGGTAGCCGTCTCCATTTACATCTCCTATGTTTACACCCAAACCAAAACTTATGAGGGTATTGTGTATGCCCGTTTCATTGGTAACATCCACAAATTTTCCATTATCATTTCTTAACAATCTGTTGCCACCGCCTTTAAGAAAATCAGCAACCGGCCAGTCTTTTGAGTGCAGGTCGCGTTTGTTAGCATAGTTTAATGTATTTACAGGAATAAAGCTATTGTTGATAATAAAACAATCCAGGTCACCATCCATATCATAATCAAAAAATGCGGCGTGAGTTGTATATCCGGAATCGTTCAAGCCATATTGCTTTGCTGATTCAGTGAAAGTTAGGTTGCGATTGTTTATGTACAATTCATTTTCCTGGCTGATGCCTTTTTGATAACCCGCATAGCAAACATAAATATCCAGAAAGCCATCTCCATTTACATCAGCCATTATAACCCCTGTCGCCCATTTGCCTTTATTGATGAAACCGGCTTTTTCAGTAATATCTTCAAACTTAAAACCTCCTTTATTCAGGTATAATTTATTTGCACCCTGGTTAGAAGTAAAAAAAATATCGGCGAGGCCATCGTTGTTGATATCGCCTATAGCGACTCCTGCGCCATTGTAAAAATTTCGATAAACAAGAACATTAAAATCTTTGGTATCTGTTATGTTATTGGAAAAATCTATTCCTGTATTTTCTTCAAGATTAAAAAGAGCAGGCGTTTTTTGTTTTGTGCGGCATGAATGCAAAAAAATAAAAGAAAATAAAAGCAGCAGGGAAGAAAATACTTTTGTCCGCATATTGATAAAGCAAAAAAAGACCATTTATGTAAATGGCCTTTTTAAATTTTATTTAAAGATTTATTAATTAATAGCCTGGGTTTTGACTTAGGTTAGGATTAACTGCTAATTGGCTGCTTGGGATCGGGAATAAAAGTACATGGGCGTCGGTGGCCGGTTTATCAACCCATGTTCCTAAATATTTACCAAACCGAATCTGGTCGTTTCGCCTCCAGCCTTCCCAATACATTTCTCTTCCTCTCTCATCATATAGATCATCCGGGCTAAGGGATACCAAAGGTGTAGCACCTCGCTTTACCCGTATTGTGTTTACAGTAACTAATGCTCCAGTTGCATCGCCGTTTCTTAACTGAGCTTCAGCTTTCATCAACATCACATCTCCAAGCCTGAAAATTACATAATCATTATTATTCTGAGCATCCTTGTGGGGATAATCATAGGGATATTTTATAACCCGAATTCCAGTTACTTCAAGATTACTGCCTGTTTCACGTAATGCAACGGTTTTCGTAAACGCTAAGGGATTACCCTTCCTGTCATTTAGTGGCACATCCGTTGTAAGATTATATTGCTGACCGATTAAAAATCCTACGTTTACCCTATGCCCCGGATTTGGAAGCCCAGCCGGATAATTATAATACATCCCCCTTCTTTGATCAGTTGCCTCAAATTTGTCATAAAAATTAGATAAAGTACTAAATCCATTCCATCCTCCCGGATTCATGTTATAATGACTAACAGCGAATGTACTTGCTTGAACATTTCCACCTCTATCACCATTCTGATCGTATAAAGTAAAAATATTTTCGGTTGCCTTTACATCATTATCAGGAGCGAAAATATCGAAGAAATTAGTATTCAATGAATAGTTGTTGCTGGCAATTATCTGATCAGCTAAAGTAATGACCTGGGACATATCTGCAGCAGCAAAAGTAGGCGCTGCCCTGTTCGCGTAAACGCCTTTATTGAGATAAATTTTCATTAACAAAGCTCTTGCAGCATTTTGATTTGCTGTATATGCAGGTCCTGTGTTCGGAAGATCTTTCATTATAGCGTTTAATTCCCCTGTCACAAAATCTACCACTTCAAGCCCTTTTAATGTTTTAGGCAAAATCTTATAATTAGACAGATCTTCCCTATAAGGAACCTGGTCCCATCCATCTAATACTTCGTACATAGATAATGCTCTAATGAATTTTGCTTCAGCAGCCTGTTGTGGTGAAGGACTAAACTGCAATACATTTGATGCAGCGAATTGAGACCCTAACAAACTATTAAAGGCTCCTGCCAAATAATCATGGTCAGCATTCCAAGCTTGCGTATGCAATGCTCTCCATAATCCATTATCGTCCCAGTCTGGCCCCCGGGTCGGAGCAATAGCTTCATCTGAAGATATTTCTGAAGCACTCCAAAGGTTTCCCTGCGTGGTGTAATCATAAAGGGTATTATAAGCACTTTTAAGCAATTGGGCCGGGGTAATACTAGCTGAATTGTTTTGTTCTAATTCACTTCTAAAGCTTTCATTAAGTTTAGTGCATGAAAATAGAACAACAATTAAAAATAAAGCCAACCAATTTTTTATATGTTTCATAAATAATAATTTTTAAATTATAACGTAAAGTTTACACCAATTTGAAAAGTCCTTGCAGAAGGATAGGGTACATACTCAACACCGATAGAAGGAATTCCATTTGCTGAAGCATCGGTACTTACTTCCGGATCAAACCCTGTATATTTGGTTATTACAAATAAATTTTGACCTGTTATTGAAACGTAAACGTCTTTGATATCTTTACCGATATTACCAATTCTGTATCCTACACTGGCATTTGCCATTTTCAGGTAATTTCCTTTCTCCAGGTTACGTGTTGATGGCGCTGGAGCATTTGAAATAGCTTCCTGAATTGGGCCACCCAATATTGACTTTGCAATATTTCTAGTACCGAGGTTTCCAATACCTAACACGGATGCAGCAGTATTATTGTATAAGTAATGTCCAAAGGTCCCATTCATGTTAATCGCGGCTGTAAACTTCTTGTAACTAAAATCTGTAAATAATCCCAACAGCATTTTTGGGTTAGGACTTCCTGAATAATAAAGTGTATTTCCATTATCTGCATAAATACTTTGCCCAGTCGCTTTATCAAGCCCTTCAAATCTCCTTAAATACCATACGTTCAATGGCTGTCCTGCTACCACTCTCTGGCCCAGTACGTTGGAGAAGCCCTGTCCCTGTAGTGCGCCTGTTTGGTAAAAACCTACCAAGCCATTAACCACATTGTGCAAAAATGACACGTTGCCTCCTATATTCCAGTTAATATCTTTTTTGTTCATTACGGCGGCGTTTAACGATACTTCTACTCCATCATTTACTACGTTACCGGGCAAATTCACCCAGATTTTTCCGCCGGGCGCTGGTTGTACAATATTTTGCTCAAATAACACGTCAGTTGTTTTCTTGTAAAAATAATCAACAGAACCACTCAATCTGTTATGTATTATGCTGAAATCAATACCGGCATTTGTAGTAGTAGATGTTTCCCATTTTAAATCTTCATTTCCGTAATTTAACTGAGAAATTGATTGCTGACCAAATCCAAACCGGTTCAGGGAAGCTCCCGATGGAAATTCCTGATTACCAGTTTGTCCCCAACTTAAGCGAAGCTTTAAATTATTGATCAGGCTATTATTTACTAAAAAATCTTCCTGGGATACATTCCATGCTACGCCCACTGAAGGGAAATATCCATATTTATTGTTTTTACCAAACCTGGTAGAGCCATCAGCTCTGAATGTTCCGGTAATTAAATATTTGTCTTTATAGTTAATAATTGCCCTTCCAAAAAATGATTGCAGTTCAGTAGTGGGAGAGGTGAATGAACCAATGCCCCTGCTATTTTGTGTGCCATATCCAATAAAGTCATAATAATTAAGACCAACGTTTGGAAAATCGAGAGCTGTCTCTCCACTTTCCCTCGTATCGTATTTTAAATATTCATGACCTATTGTTGCATTCAAATTGAAATCAGAGCTGACTTGTTTAACAAAGTTCAAAGTATTTGTAACTTGAATGTTTGTGATATCCTTATTACCAATTGCTGCTGAGCCCCTGTTTTCAACACCCTGATTGTTTAAAAGGCGGTTGATCTGCTCCAATAACTGACCCTGCTGACGATTAACGCTATAAATAAGCTTATATTCAAGATCATTAGTTATTTTGTACGAAGGCGAAATGCTTGCGATAATTGTACTCACTTTCTGCTTATCCTTAAAATACCTTAATTGAGCAAGTGGATTCACGGTAGTTGAACCTACCGCGGGATCAATCCAGGCTGAATCTGTTCCTGGCTTTATTAGCAAATGTGTTGGGTTCCACTGTAGAGCTTGGGCGATCACGTTACCGGTGAAGCCAACAAATGAATTATTAAATATTACATTCTCTTCGGTTTGAGTAACCAATACATTGAAATCTAACCCTAATCTCTTATTTTCCAAAAACTTGAAACTACTAGTAAAGTTAGCCGTTATTTTTTTCAGATCTGTGGTTTCAACTATTCCCTGTTGATCTAAATATCCCGCAGAAATGCGATACCTTCCATTTTCAGTACCACCGCCAACAGCTACGTTATAATTTTGAGTAAGAGCCGTACGGGTAATCGCATCGAAAGCATCAACACTCTTGCCGAAATCACCTTTCAATCTTCCTGTTGTAGTATCAGTTCCAACGTTGTAATCTGCCAAGGCTTTTCTGTACTCGTCTCCACTCAATACTTTCAGTCTTTTCATCACGTTCGAGATTCCTGTAGAAGCACTTGCGGTTACCTGAGGAATTCCTGCCTTACCCCGCTTGGTAGTAATAATAACTACTCCGTTTGCACCTCTTGATCCATATATAGCAGTAGCGGATGCATCTTTCAATATATCGATACTGGCTATATCATTTGGATTCATAAAATTGAGTGGGTTGGTGCCATTATCCCCCTGACCTCCGGGCCTTGCAGAACCACCTGATAATGGAATTCCATCCACCACAAACAATGGTGAATTACCAGAACGTATTGAAGAAGAACCACGTATTCTTATAGTAGTAGAACTTCCTGGCTGACCGGTATTATTAATTACTAAAACACCCGCAGCCTTACCTTGTATTAACTGGTCGGGAGCAGTATAAGTCCCTTTATTAAAATCTTTTGCCTGAACTTGTGCCACAGCACCAGTCAGGTCTTTTTTTCTTACACTTCCATAACCGATAACTACAACATTTTCCAATGCCTGTGAATTTGTTTCTAATACCACTGCTATTTTCGATGTATTCACAATAGTTATATTCTGACTTTGCGATCCAACATAACTTATTGATAATTGCTTGGCTGTAGCAGGGACATTAATTGAAAAAGTTCCATCGGAAGCTGTTCTGACGCCCGTCTTTTGACCCACTATGGTAACAGAAGCATCGGATAAAGGAGTACCTTCTTTCGACATAACAGTGCCGGTGACTGTTCGTTGTTGTGCTATAGTTTGAAAAAAACAGAAGCACATTAAAACCATATTGATCAGTAATTTTTGTCTCATAAGCTTTCGTAATTTTAGAATTTGTTAATAATTAACGTGTAAATTACACACATTTGTTAAATAAATATCAATCTGTCAAAAAAATATTACAAAGAATTTGATTGTATTTGAATTGAACTTCAACATTAATAAACAAGCAATATTGATTTGAAATAACCTGACAAGCAGACTTTATAAGGAGAGTAGTTTTTTACAAAATGCTGCTTTCCCGCCAAATTTTTTTTTGAGTCTTTTCGGTTAGTGCTGCAATCGTTAATAAAAACTTATGAAAACATTAAATTTGTGTCTTTTGTTATCATTGAAGCGTATTCACTTTTCGATATTTATTAGGCTGCACTTTTGGGCATTGCTTTTTTTTCTGTTACTTCCCTGAACAAGCTAATATTTAAAAATTTTTCCATCCACCATCACTTCCTGAGTGTTCTCGTCGAAGGTTGCTTTATAACCGGTGCGAACCGCAGCATTGGTCATAATATTAGCAATTGAATGGGCATACCCTGCCTCAACGGGAGCATTCGGTTGTTTCCTGCTTCTTATACACTCCATCCAGTTTCTTATATGTGCCGAGGTTAAAGGATCGCTTCCTGTATTTGCGCCGGCCTCAACTTTTACGGCCATATCGGTCAAATTTAAATTGGGTAAAAGATTAGCGTGCATGCCCATCTGCTGCGCCATTTTTTCGGTAAGCCCTCCCTCAGGAGAAATTTTATTGGTGATCAGGTTAAGAGTTCCTCCATTGGAATAATATATTTCTGCAGGATTCTCATCTCCATTGTCCATTCGCGACATGAACACAACCTGGAAACCTGTTGAGGGATCATCCTGCGGACCGTAATCAAATACTGCTGTCATTGTATCCCAGTTTCTTCTTCCATCTTTCCACATATAAATTCCGCCATTAGCGGTTACACTGCGCGGATGTTTCAACTGGGTGAACCAATGCACCGTGTCTATCTGGTGGCTCATCCATTGTCCCGGCATGCCCGATGAATAAGGCCAGAACAACCGGTATTCTAAATATTTTCTTGGATCAAATGGCTCGTACGGGCGGTTTTGAATATATCTTTTCCAATCCACATCATCTTCTTTGCATTTTGCAACCAGCTCCGGCCGGCGCCATCTTCCGGGCTGGTTTACATTCCAGGTAAGTTCAACCATTTTCACCGGCCCAAATTTTCCTGCCTGAATAAAATCGGCAGCAGCTTTATAATTTGCTCCGCTCCTTCTTTGTGAACCGATCTGTACAATACGATCCGATGCTTTTATTGTTTTAAGCGCCGCCTTGTTATCTTCCATTGTTTCTGCAAAAGGCTTTTCACAGTACACATCGCATTTAGCGTTCACGGCCTGGATGGCATGTAATGCATGTTCGAAATCTGCCGTACTTATAAATACTCCATCAATATTCTTTTGATCATATAGCTCTTCATTATTTCTGCAGGCAACAATATCATGACCTAATTTGTCTTTTAAATAATTTTGCCCTTCTTCCCTTCTTATTTTCCAAATATCTGACAGGGCGACCATATCGAAATTGAGCTCTTTATAGTGCTGCATAAAGCTGGGCAGGTGAGATTGTCTGAAACGATCAGAAAAGCCGATAACGCCCAATCGTACCCGGTCGTTTGCACCTAAAATATTTTTATAACTTTTAGCACTTATGCCTTTGGCAGCAAGCAAGGTACCGGCGGCGGCCAGGGTTGTTTGTTTAATAAAAGAGCGACGGGAGTTGGCTGTCATATACATGGTTTTAGGTTTAAATAATTGAATCAGTTGCGGAATGATTAAAGTTAATGTCTTTGATTTAAATATTTAGAAGCATTGTCCCACAAAGAAACTAAGATCACAAAAGAAATATTTAAACCTTGACGACTGTATTTTTTTTCGCAAATTTTTTTTAAATAAAAGAAGCATTGTCCCGCAAAGAAACTAAGATCACAAAGAAATATTTAAACCTTTATCGACTGACTGTATTTTTTAAATAAAGAGCATTGTCCTACAAAGAAACTAAGATCACAAAGAATTATTTAAGCCTTTACCGACTGCATTTTTTCCGGAAAATTTTTTTAAATAAAAGAAGCATTATCCCACAAAGAAACTAAGATTACAAAGAATTATTTAAGCCTTTATCGACTGTATTTTTTCCGGAAAATTTTTTAAATAAAGAAGCATTGTCCCACAAAGAAACTAAGATCACAAAGGGATATTTAAACCCTTATCGACTACCGACTGTATTTTTTCCGGAAAATTTTTTAAATAAAAGAAGCATTATCCCACAAAGAAACTAAGATCACGAAGAAATATCCCGTAAAGAAACTAAGATCACAAAGGGATGTTTTTAGTGGCTTTGCGCTTCATGAAGCGGTTGAAAAATTTTCGGAAACCTACTTTACAACTCTCTTATTTTAATGCTTCTGAAGGAAACATGAGTTCCATGTTCCTGCAATAAAATATGTCCCTCGCGGGCCATACCGAAATTGGGCCAGACTACATATTTACTTTTTGCAACAAGAGCATAATAATATTGAG
>JALZAJ010000378.1 GCA_030948465.1 Bacteroidota bacterium | reverse complement strand
ACCAGGTTTTTGCAGCGATATTGTTCGCGTACCGGAGTGCTGAGTCCATAGCCATTATTTTCAATTATGAAAATAACCGGCAGATCCCACACGGAGGCGACATTCAACGCCTCGTGAAAATCTCCCTCACTGGTACCTCCTTCTCCGGTAAAAGCAAGTGAAACCTTTTGTTGCTTTTTTAATTTATATGCCAGCGCTGCGCCATCAGCGATCGCAAGCTGAGGGCCAAGATGCGAGATCATACCGCAGATATAATGTTCCCGGTCACCAAAATGAAAACTTCTTTCCCGCCCCTTACTATATCCATCTTCATCGCCCTGCCATTGTTTAAATAATTTTTGCAGCGGCATGTTGCGGGTAGTGAATACACCAAGATTTCTGTGCAATGGCATTATCCATTCATCGGGCTGCAATGCGTAAGCAGCTCCCACGGATATTGCTTCCTGGCCTATGCCACTGAACCATTTGGAAATTTTTCCCTGGCGTAATAAAAGCAACATCTTTTCCTCTATCATTCTTGGAAAAAGAAGCTTTTTATAAAGATCAATCAATGTTTCTTCGGGTAGATCGTTCCTGGTAAATTGCATCCTGCAAATTTCAACTATTCATTTGTAAATAAAAAAGAAGAAAACCGGTTTAAATTATCTCAGTCTTTTTTCAGCATTCACAAGCGCCGAAGAAATAATGGAGAGCAGCAAACCAAAAATAAAAGCCCATAAAAAACCTTCGATATAAATACCGGAAACAAATTTACCGGCCAGAATGATCATTAATACATTTATGACCAGGAGAAAAATGCCCAGAGTGAGAATAGTTATTGGGAGTGTAAGAATGACGAGGATTGGTTTTACAATCGCATTTAATATAGCCAGCACAAAGCAAAATAATAGCGCTGTTAGAAATGTTTTTATCCGTACATGCGGAGTTAATATCATCGAAAGGCCATAAGCCACCGCAGCGGTAATGAGAAGCCGGATTATAAATTTCATAAATAATTTTTCTGAAAGCTAATTAAATTACGATCAATTCAAAAAATTCTTCCGGTAACAAATACTTATTAGAGATGTCTGAAATTTCTTTTGCCGTAATATTTTTAATGGTCTGTATGTATTCATAAAAAAAGTTTACATCCAGGTCATTAATCACCAGGTTTTTCCATCTTGCAATTACATGAAAAGGGCCGTCCAGATCACCGAGCGTAATACCCATCATATAGTTTTTTACCAGGAGAAGTTCTTCATCCTCCACCGGTTCTTCGCATAAAATTTCCATCTCTTTGTACACTTCTTTTACGGTCGCTTCACAAACATCTTTTCCCGCCTCTGTACTTACCACCCAGGCGCTTTGCTGAATATGATTTTCAATAAAACTATGAATTCCATAAGTATATCCTTTTTCTTCCCTGATATTGCTCATAAGCCGGGAACCAAAAAAGCCGCCGAATAAAACATTAAGCACCATCGCCTTTTTAAAATCCGGATGATGCCTGCTTGGGAAAGGGCGTCCAATGCGAATAGCCCCCTGCACTCCTTTTGGATCATTAGTAAGTCTTACTTTTTTGTCTTCAGCAATTTCCCTTTTGTGAGTTATCAGCGGAAGGTTTTCATTTAAATTCAGATCGCCAAAATGATGGTTAAGCTGTGCCTCAAAGTCAACAGGAAGCCTGCCCGCTGCAAAAATGATGCACCTGGCATTTAAATAAAAATGATGGAAAAAATCGAGAAGATCTTTTTGCGTGACAGCATTTATATCTGCAACACTGCTCATTCTTCCATACGGATGTGCAGCCCCATACAAAAACTTATCGATCATTCTATTGGCAACAAAGTCGCATTTTTTCAAATTAACGGCAAGCCGTTGAATGCTGTTTTGCTGAAATATTTCCAATTCGTTTTCAGGAAAAACAGAGTCGGTTATAATTTCCCTAATTACAGGCAAAAGCTCCTTCACATGCCTGGAAAGACAATGCAGCGTGATGGTTGATGTTTCATTTTGGCAAGCCCTGTTTAAATGTGCTCCAAAATATTCAAAATGCTCGTTTATTTCTAAAGATGTTTTATGCGAGGTGCCGTTTCTAATGAGATAGTTAGTACTTGCCGCAACCAGGTTTTTGTTTTCAAATGAATTACCTGCATAAAAAACAAATTCTATCATCGCTACCTCTTCTGCGCCGTCATTTATAAAATATACCGGGGCGCCATTAGTGAGATCAAATTTCTCACAGGGCATAAGTGAAAGGGTAAAATCTATTCCGTCTTTTATGGGAGGGGCAATGGTTCTATTTAGCATTTGTAAAATTAGTCGCTGTTAAATGAATGTTTTTACAATTCACTATTGATGTGAGAGAATTCAATTTTTTGATCGGTAATACAATGTATTGCTATTGCTTTCAATAAATATTTTCCGGGATGTTTCCTTAATTTCCTCAACGGTTACCGCCTGGTATTTATTTAGCTCCGTATTCATCAAATCGGCATCGCCAAGCAGTTCATAAGTGGCCAGGCTATTGGCCCGGTTCATCAGGCTTATATCTTCAAAAGCGATCATGCTTTCTGTTTTATTCTTTACTTTTTCCAACTCAGATTGTTTTATGCCTTCACTTTTTATCTTTTCCAGTTCAGCTTCCACTGCATTTTCTGCAATCTGCAAATCGGTTCCTTTAATTAATTTTCCATCAATGTACAACAAGCCGGCATCCACACTTCCAAAGTGAGAGCATTGAATACTGCTGAAGAGTTGCTGTTCTTTAACAAGGCTTTGAAATAAACGGGATGATGCGCCATCGCCAAGAATTTCAGTGATTAAATCCATGGGATAATAGGCAGGATCAAGCCTGGAAGATACATGCCAGGTTTTATAAAAGCCATCGAGGGGAACGCGTGCTTTCACTTCCATACGGCGCGCCTCCGTTTGCACCGGTTCTTTTGCAATATTTCTTATATATTTTTCTCCTGAAGAAATGTCTCCAAACCATTTCTCAGTCAGCGATCTTACCTGCTCCACAGTAACGTTACCCGCAACCGTTAGTATCGCATTTGCCGGCGTGTAATGCCTGAAAAAGAAATCTTTTACATCCTGCAATTGTGCGTTTTCAACATGACTTAATTTCCTGCCGATAGTCATCCATTTGTAGGGATGAACTTTATATGCCAACTCCCGCATCTTATGCCACACATCGCC
>JALZAJ010000360.1 GCA_030948465.1 Bacteroidota bacterium | reverse complement strand
GTAGATTCTTTAATTGTAAAATGGCCGGATGGCAAACAGCAATTGCTCACCCATGTTCCTGCTGATACGCAACTAACCGTTTTTTCCAAAGATGCCATTGAAACAATACATAAAATTTCCAATCCTTTTGACTCGGCTTATTTTATAAATGCGGCGGCTAAATATGGAATTGAATACAGGCCGCAGGAGAAAGATTTTGTGGATTATAATATTCAGCCAACGATACCGCATAAGCTTAGCCAGTACGGGCCTGGGATTGCGGTGGGGGACATTGATAAAAATGGCTTTGAAGATTTTTATATAGGCGGTTCTTCCGGCAACAGGGGCGTATTTTTTATGCAGGATTCAAAAGGGCATTTCACAATAGACTCTACCCGCTTCCTTCAAAAAGATGATCCGCTGTATGAGGATATGGGAGCAATTTTTTTTGATGCAGATAACGATAACGATCTTGATCTGTATCTGGTTAGCGGCAGCTATGAAATTCCGCCCAATCATCCTATCAGCAGTGACCGGTTGTTCATCAACGATGGCAAAGGTTATTTTGAAAAAAGTACCGCAGCCCTTCCTCCCGATTCGTCTAACGGTTCATGCGTACGCGCCGCTGATTTTGATGGAGATGGAAAGCTCGATCTTTTTGTGGGTGGCCGAGTGGTGTCAGGAGCGTATCCCCTGGCTCCCCAAAGTTTTCTTTTAAAAAATATGGGTGGAAAATTTGTGGATGTTACCAAAAAATATTGCCCGCAACTCCAGCACATCGGCATGGTCACCGATGCACTTTGGACAGATTTTGACAATGACGGCAAAGTGGATCTTATCGTAGTTGGCGAATGGATGCCTGTTACATTTTTTAAAAATACAGGGCATTCTTTTGTGCAAATAAAAACAGGAATTGAGCAGCACACCGGCTGGTGGAACAGTATTGTTGCCGGTGATTTCGATAACGATGGCGATATCGATTATATAGTGGGCAACCTGGGACTCAATACTAATTACAAGGCTTCCCCGGAACAACCGATGACCATCATTGCAAAGGATATTGATAAAAATGGATCTGTGGATCCCATGGTATTTTGCTACATGAAAGCTGCAGATGGCACCCGGAAGCCTTTTCCTATGTCGTCAAGGGATGATATGGTGGCGCAGGTAATAAGCATGCGCAAAAAATTTCCAACATATAAGGCTTACGGCATGGCCACTGAAAAAGATATATGGAGCGATAACGATCTAAAAGATGCGTTGGTGATGAAGGCAACGGACATGCATACCTGCTATATTGAAAATAAAGGCAATGGAAATTTCAGCATTAAACCAATGCCTGTTGAAGCACAGGAAGCGCCGGTGTATGGAATGCTTGCTGAAGATATTAACAGCGATGGCAACCTGGATGTATTGATGGTTGGGAACGATTACGGAATGGATCCTTACAGCGGCAGGCACGATGCTTTTACCGGCTTAGTTTTAAAAGGTGATGGTAAAGGAAATTTCAGCAGTTTACCTTTGTCTGAAAGCGGATTTTTTGTAAACGGAGATGCTAAGGGATTAGCAAAAGTGCATACCGCAAAAGACGAAGATATCATCATCGCTACGCAAAACCAGGACAGCCTTATGGTGTATAGCCGCAACCCGGCAAGGAGTAATCCTGTAAATAAATGGATCACGTTAAAGCCCGATGATTTTACCGCAGAGGTAACTTATACAGATGGTAAAAAAAGAAAAATGGAATTCTATTATGGTTCCACTTATTTGTCACAATCTTCCAGAACCTTTGCGATAGAAAAAAATATGAAAGGGATCGTAATAACAAATTTCAAAGGAGTTAAACGAAAAGTATTATGAAGCAGAAGTTCGTGTTATGCATATTTTTTATTTCGTCATTTTTTGCTGCAAAGCTTCATGCGCAAGCCTGGAAAGCTAAAACAGAAAATTCGGATTATATCCACAGGGCAATAAAAGCGGTAACCGATGTAATGGTTTATGATATTTATTCGCCTCCTGTTACCAGTCGTACGTATGCTTACATTTCCGTTGCGGCTTATGAAACACTTATCCATGAAGATCCCAGCTATATAAGCCTCGCCGGCCAGCTTCACGGGCTACTACCGGTGCCGGCACCACGAAGTGACAAGCCATGCAGCTTTACCCTGGCTGCAGTACATGCCATCCTTACAACCGGAAAATCTTTTGTTATTTCAGAAGAAAAAATAAATGACTTTGAAACAGCGATCCTAAAGGAATTCAAGGCGACAGGTATTCCCGGAGACGTATTTGATAATTCGCTGGAGTATGGCGGCCAGGTCGCCAGTCATATTATCGCGTGGGCCGCCGGGGACAACTATAAGCAGGCACGTTCCTTACCGCAATATACAGTTACTGACAATGCGGGCTCGTGGAAACCTACGCCCCCGGCTTACATTAAAGCGATCGAGCCTAACTGGAACAGGATACGTACTTTTATCATCGATTCCGCGCAACAGTTTAAACCCATTCCCCCGCCTGAGTTTTCCGTTGATTCCGGCAGCGTCTTTTATAAAAATGCGTATGCTGTATATGAGGAAGTAAACAGTAACACGGACGACCAAAATGCCATGGCCAATTTCTGGGATTGCAATCCTTTTAAAATGAATGTAAGAGGGCATGTGATGTATGCGACTAAAAAAATATCGCCCAATGGTCACTGGATGAATATAGTAGGTGTTGTTTGTAAAAAAGATCATGCCAATCCTGTAAAGTCTGCAGAAGCTTATGCCTCAGTTGCCGTTACACTTGCCGACTGCTTTATCAGTTGCTGGGATGAAAAATACCGCAGCGACGTGATACGTCCGGAGACCTACATAAATAAATATATTAACTCTGCATGGTTACCCGTTTTGCAGACGCCACCTTTTCCGGAATATACCAGCGGCCACAGTGTTGTGTCGGCTGGTGCATCTGTAATTCTATCCAAATTATTTAAACCGGATTTTTCTTTTACCGATTCAACTGAACTTGAATTTGGTTTGCCTCCACGGGATTATAATTCGTTTCAGCAGGCTGCAAACGAAGCAGCGATCAGCCGTTTTTATGGCGGAATACATTATATGCCCGCTATTAAAAACGGACTGGAAGAAGGACATGAAATTGGCGAGTTTGTGAGCAGAAAACTAAAGACGAGGAAAGGATAAAAAGAAGATGATGGGAAATATAACTGCCTGACATTTTCATGACAGTGGTAAATTAATTTCCACTTGAGTACCTTTTCCGGGTGCACTTTCAATTTTATATTCCGCACCTATTATATGTGCCCGGTTCTGCATGTTTTTAATTCCTAAACCTCCCAATGGATGCGCCCTTAAAGCAGCAAGGTCGAAGCCTTCCCCATTGTCTAAAATTTGCATTATAAAATTGCCCGGATTGTAGAAGATTTTTATAGTGACTGAAGTTGCTTTTGCATGCTTGATCATGTTATTAAGCACCTCCTGCGAAATGCGAAATAATATTAATTCTTCCTGGTGGGGAAGATGATACGGTTCGCCTTCTACGAGTAACCATGTTTGATAGTTACCCGCTTTTTTTAACATATCCAGTTCAAATTCTAATGACTTTAATAAACCCATTTCTATAATTGCATCCGTATGCAGGCTCCTGGCTAATTCACGAAGATCCTGGATAGCCTTGCTAACTAATTGAGCGGAGGCGGTAATCTTTTTTTGAAGAGATACACTATCGTTACAATCCATAGAATTAATATTAAGTTTTACGAGACTTAACACCTGGCCGATATTATCATGTATCTCCTGCGATATTTGTTTCATAGTCTGTTCCTGTATTTCGGATTTACTCTGTAATAATAATTTTTCAGTGCTGTTTACGAGTTCCATTTTTTCTTTAAGAACAAGGTCTTTGGCTTTTTTATCAAGGCCATATTGATAGATCAATCCAAAAGAAATTATCAGCGTTTCCATAATAATTCCTACATGAAATGTGGAAGGAGGAAACAAGAAAGAAATCGTACTTGGGAAAATGAGCCGCTGAATTACGCCGATTAAAAATACCAGCAGGCCGCCGAGAATAAAAAAGCCGCTTTTAAA
>JALZAJ010000336.1 GCA_030948465.1 Bacteroidota bacterium | reverse complement strand
CATTCACGTATTCAAGTGATTTAGAAATAATGGGTTTAAATGCCGTCGTTAACTGTACAGTGGTCGTACGTTTTAAATAATTAGTGGCTGCATGATCGTCGCCTCTTAAAATGCCAAATGCATCCTGGATAGTCATTTGCTTAATCGAATTCAGGAAAATATCTCCTGCATATTTAGTGGCATCCTCAGCGGCACGGTTCATGGATAGTATGGCATTATCTACGGTTTTGCCAAAGCCCACTTTTCGCAACGTTTTTTCAATTTTTTCTGCCTCCGGCGGCATCATAATTCTTATAATATCATCACCATAAAAACCATTTAATAAGGCCAGATGGAACGTGGCGGAGTCGGTTCCGGTCTTCAGCGCTTCTTTTAGGCCTTGCACCACTTCCGCATTGCTAAGGTTGCCCGAACCCGCAGATCCTAAGATGCTGCGGGCTGTATCGCAGCCTGCAATTGGTAAAACGAATAAAGTTAAAATGACGATCAGTTTTTTCATATAAAATGTTTTTCCGGTTATTCAACTACGGTGCCAAAAAAATGAAGCTATGAATTTTAACGTTGAATAAAATTATTTTTAGTGATTGTCAAATGTATTATGCGTAAACATCCGCTCGGTATTGAAGCACAGAAGCCACAGAAAGCAAAAGAATATTGACTGCACACTAAAAAAACCTTACACATTTTTATTACCAGTTTCTAATTCTTCTACCGGCGGAAGTTCTTTAGGCGGAGGCAAATCGTCTTCATGATGAAGATCGTGTATGCATTGCACTTTTAAATGATCATATAGTGAATGCTTATCCACGATCATTGATACAACTGAGGCTATCATACCCGCAATCATGAGATGAAAAATAACGTTATGGCGGTCCGTCATTTCAAGCACAAGGATCGCAGAAGTAAAAGGCGTACGGGTTACACCGGTGAGAAAGCCCACCATTCCGCATAGTATTAATAAATTAGTATTAGTTGAGGAAGCCTCAAGCCAGCCTGCCATAAGTGAGCCAACTCCTGCGCCCGCACCAAGCGAAGGTGCAAAAATTCCGCCGGCAGCCCCGGTTGTAAAAGATAATATCGTTCCACCTATTCTGAAAATTGCCGTGTACCAATGCACATTTTTCTCCGTGCTGAATAAAGTCGTTACCATAATTTCTTTCCCTGATCCTAAGATACGTTCATCAAAAAAGAAAGCGATAGTGGCAACGATAAAAGCGCAACCTAATACATAGAAAGCGTGTTGATACCGGAACTTGAATTTCGCTTTCCATTTAAAAAGCACTAAAATTATTTTAGACATCAGGCTGCCGAGTAAGCCGGCAACGCAACCGACTAACAATATGCCAAAAAATATAGAAATGGAAAGACCTGTAACGTCCGGGTAACCCAGGTATAAATATGGGCCCAGCAAGCCCTGCGCCGTTAAACCTGCAATGATAACCGCTGTGAACAGTGCGGTCTTAAAATAGCTGATATGTGTCTTAGTAAGTTCCTCCACGGCGAATACAATTCCTCCGAGGGGTGTATTGAAAGCAGCAGCAAGTCCTGCCGCTGCGCCGGTCATGATCATGTTCCTTTTAGAAATTTTGGGCCACCAATCCGGAAGCCATTCGTTCACTTTTCTAAATACGGTGCCTGCCAATTGAATTGTTGGCCCTTCTCTTCCTATGGCACCGCCGCCAAGTATCATAATAAAGCTGGAAAGAATTTTTACAAAAAATATTTTAACGCTTAATAATTTTTCAACTTTTTTGTTATAACGGGGATTGGCAAGTTCGATTGCGGCCATCACCTGCGGAATGCCGCTGCCCCTGGCATAAGGAGCAAATTTTACAACAACCCACCAGGCGCCTAAAAAACATACCGGCGCTAAAATGAATATCAGCCAGCTATGGTGCCCAATAATTGAAAAAGTGGCTCCTTCTAAAACCGCAAAAATCTTCGAATAAAAAACCGCGATAAGTCCTGTAATAAGTGAAGCCCCCCAAAAAGGAATTGCCTGTAAAAGATTTTGTTTGTATTTCTCATTTCTTATTCTGTCAAATGATTTCTTTAATTGCCTGCGAATCTGTTGGCCTGTCATTTGGAATTTTTATAATTTTTAGGATGGTGTCGTTACATGTGTTTACAAACTTTGCAAATTTATCTTATGATAAGTGGAATGAAAAAATAAAAATATGTTTTGCAAAAATATTATAGCAGGCGAGGCACGGATACAGACTCAAATTCAAAAATGTTTCCAAAAGACAGGCCTGCCATAAATTATAAAGACTTATGTTATATATAATGGGACGCCAACAGCAGCACAGATTGACCCAAATTTCAATTTTCAATTTTCAATTTTCAATTCTATTTATTGACTCCGCATTCTCCCCTTCCTCAGGGTTGTGAAGTATATCAAATTTTCTATACGCTCTTGCAAAAAAATGAGGAAAGATCAACAGGGAAAAAAACATGGCGCAAATAATCCCACCAATAACAACTCTTGCTAATGGCCTCGAACTTTCTGAACCAATACCATGTGAAATAGCTGCCGGTAATAAACCAATGGCCGCCATTAAAGCAGTCATAATAACGGGGCGAACTCTTGCATTTACCCCAAGCCTGATAGCGGTGTAAAGCGATTGGTGATGTCCCTTCCTTCGAAGGTCAAGATTGTGTTTAAACTCTGTTATTAATAGCACTCCGAATAGAATACAAATTCCAAATAAAGCAATAAATCCTATGCCTGCTGAAATACTAAAATTTGTACCTGTTACGAATAATGCAGCGATGCCGCCTACGATAGCAAACGGAACATTTAAAAAAACAAGGCCTGCATCTTTAAAATTTCCAAACATGGAAAACAATAAAAGGAAAATAAGTAACAGGCTTATCGGTACTACCTGCTCCAGCCTTTTTACCGCACGCTGCTGATTTTCGAAATCCCCTTCCCACGTCATGGAATAGCCATTCTTCAGTTTTATCGAATTATCTATTTTTGACTGCGCTTCTTTGATCGTACTTCCCATATCTCTGCCACGCACGGAAAATTTTACGGCGGAATATCTTTCATTGGCATCACGAAAAATAAGGCAGGGTCCGGTTTTGGTAGTAATGGTAGCAATCTCCTTTACGGGGACTTTAGAGCCGCTCTCAGTTGGCACCATTAAGTTTCCAATATCGGTTTCTGATTTCCGGTATTCTTCGGGTATGCGTATGCGTATGTCAAACTTCCTGATGCCTTCATATAACTGCGATGCGGCCTTTCCACCGATGGCCATTTCTATAACAGCATTTGCATCGGCGGTGGCTACGCCATACAGCGCCATCTTTGCCTGGTCAAGGTCTATGTCTAATTCCGGCTGGCCAATATTTTTTATTACGCCCAGGTCTTCTATACCTCTTACCGTTTTCAAAACTTTATAAACATTATCCGCCTGGCCTTCCATATAACTTAAAGAATCGCCAAATATTTTAACGCAGATGGAACCTTTCACTCCGGACACAGCTTCTTCAATATTATCCGTTATAGGTTGAGAGAAATTCAGGTCTGCACCAGGTATCACTGATAAGCTGTTGTTCATTTCATTAACTAATTTATCTTTAGAAATTTTAGGCTTCCAGGAATCTTGCGGATAAAGTATTACATCAAATTCATTATTGTAAAAACCCGCTACATCGGTGCCATCATCGGGGCGGCCGGTTTGTGATACTACATATTTTACCTGGGGGAATTGTATTATTTTTTCGCGTACATGGTTAGCAATCTGCACCGATTTATCTAAGGAAATACTATACGGTAATTGAACCCTAACATAAATAGAACCCTCATCAAGCTCAGGGAGAAATTCAGACCCTAAAAATTTAAATGAAAATAAGCCGACTGCAATTACTATCATTGAAACGATTATCGAACTGCGTTTATGCCTGGTAGTGAAAGCAAAACTTTTAAGCATGAAGCCGCTGATGTGATGCACAATAGGATTGTGTTTTTCATGAATATTTTTTCTCAGCAATATACTTATCAATACCGGCACAAGCGTCAAGGTAATGATGAGCGCGCCAAGCAATGCAAAGCCTAATGTATAAGCAAGCGGCGAAAATAATTTCCCTTCTACTTTTTGAAAAGAAAATATAGGCAGCAATGCTGCGATGATTATTAATTTGGCAAAAAATATCGCTTTGCCTAATTCAGCTCCTTTGTTTTTTATAAGGCCAAGCTTGGATACTTTATTAAATCTCGCCATGCCCATATCCTTTGCCTTCTGGTCGAGTATAACAAAAATTCCTTCCACCATTACTACAGCTCCGTCTATAATAATTCCAAAATCAATAGCGCCCAAAGAAAGAAGATTTGCCGACATGCCCATCAGCCGCAGGCATATAAATGCAAAGAGTAGAGAAAGCGGAATTACGATAGAAACAATAAGTGTGGTACGCCAGTTGAACATGAAGAGAGATACCACTAAAGTCACCAGCAGTATGC
>JALZAJ010000054.1 GCA_030948465.1 Bacteroidota bacterium | reverse complement strand
CAGTAGAAGTACCAGTGGTTTTTGTTCTGCGGGGATCTGTAATAATTACCGGTGCGTCTTTTGTGCCGAGGCTTACCATCGTTCCGTTCACAAAGAAATTAGAACCGTTATTTACCTGAACAGTTACACCCTTTTGAATTAAAAGCGTATCTCCGGCATTTATAGTAACGTCTCCATTTATGATATAAGTAAGGCCAGTTTCCATAGTTCCTTTAATAGTGCCTGTTAAAGGTGCGCTATTGCTTACAGGCTGGCCCACCTGAATCTGTGGCTGTGATACTACAGCGGTACCTCCGTTTTTTGAACAGGCGGCAAATACAATTACGGTTGAAATAAGTAAAGCTGTGATTTTTAAAGTTTTCATTTTTTTTTATTTATAATTAAAATTTAAATCTAAATCCGAGAGCATAAGAAGCATAAAATTTATCGTATTGAACTGTCAGATAGTTGAGGCTTTCCTGGAAGGGCAACTTCGTTTTTGAATCGTAGGCATTGTTGTGCTGTTTTAATATTAGCTTGAAGGGTGTATTCAATAAGTTATTAGCCTTAATATATACTATGTAATGTTTACCAAATTCCTTCTGAGCAGAACAGTCCAAATTGGTGGTAGCTTTTTCCCAATTATCAAAGCCCTTATATTGTGAGAGAGTGTTTATTCTTTCACCCGTATAAACGACTGCAACCTGTGCATCAATTTTATTTTTTGTGTTTTTATACAACAAAGAAAAATTGCCGATGTGAGCGCTCTGGCCCTGTAATGGCCTTTTATCTGCAACATTAGAAAATTGAGTGCTGTTATTTGAAGTAAGGTAAACATACAGCTTGGTCGCGTTGATAACTGAGTGGGTAAATGTATAGTTACCTGATATGCCAAAGCTGCCAAAATACTTCCTAAAAACTATCTCTACGCCAAAATTCCTTGCAGTTCCAAAATTCTGCGGAGACAATATCGGAGTAGCGCTATAACTCCCACTTGTGCTGGAAAAAGGTGCGAAAGCATATTCAATAGGGTTGGTAATGATTTTATAAAAAGCACCTATCATATACTGGTCAAGCCCCTTTGGAAATATTTCGTAACGCAAATCAAAATTATCAATAACGGTATGCTTTATATAGGGGTTTCCTTCTACCAGGTAAGTATCATTGGTACCGCTTTTATCAGGAAAAGGAATTAAGTCAGCAAAAGCAGGACGGAAAATAGATCTGAAGTACGAAAACCGAAAATCTTTTTTGTTAGTAAATGAATACTTTCCTTGAAGGCTAGGCAGGAAATCCATATATTTTAAATCAGCCGACTTACCCGGAAGTGCAGGATTTAAGGAGGATAAATAATTCTGGTGCGTTTCTTCAACCCTTAATCCACCTAATGCTTCCAGTCGATCAGTGATATTATATTTTAGCTGGCCGTACACTGCCCACACATTTTCATACGCATGATAGATACCTGGATTTTCAGCGGCATTTCCTAAAGCGGCATTGGAGGGAATGAATGTAAATTTAGAATCAGGGATGGATACAAATTTCTGATACACCGAATCCCGGTCACTCACAGGAGTTAATTTATAAATGTTATCATAGTTATCTCTTTCTTTATGCCGGTACATTCCGCCGAGACCGAACAATGCAGCGTGGGTTGATATGTCTGTGTTGTAATGGAAATTAAGATAGCCTGCAAGATCTTTATCGGTATTATGAATCCATTCACGAGATTCATTTTCAGTTTGCGGAGCGCCAATGGTAAATGTACCCGTGTTGGTATTGGGATTTACAGGCTGTGCGGTAGCAAATTCTGCGATGTCCGGCACCTGCCTTTTAGCTTGCGACCCTACCAGAGACCAATCCGTTGTCAACTTATCGTATAATTTATTTTTCCCCTGTAGTGTAATATTATTGATACTCTGCAGATCGCTGCGGGAATCAGTTCTACTAAATATTGCATAAGAACCTATGTAGTGGTCTGGCGTAGTATATCCTCCTAATAATGAATCGCTGGTTAGCCTAACCCTTCTTTCATTTAATTGCAGGTGCGTTGCAAATACACTTATAGAATTGTTTGAATTAAAATTATAATCAATCTTTGCTTCTACACCAGAGCGGTCAATTCTTGAACTGTATTGCCGTGCAAATACATTTGAGATAGCGGGTTGCTGGGCTATATTTTCATTGGCTGCGGGAGGTACCGTAGCGCTTTGCTAAAGTACATTTGAGTTACTTCCTCTGAAAGCGTTTTGATAGCTTCCTGAAAGTATTACACCGAGTTTATTATTTAAAAAGCGGTCGCCAAGCGTAAGGCTAAAATTTTTATTTATAGGCGGTTTGGCAGCTGTCGTTTGCATGCTGTTGTAAGGAAAAGCAGATATAGGAGCATAAACTCCTTTGCCTAAAAGTTCTGCCGGGGATTTAAGATTTACCGAAGCCTTTGGAAACGAATAGAAATCCCTGTTAAAAAAAAGCTGGCTGTAACCGGTACCTATATTGCCTTCGGCTTTAAATCTATCCGGAGCGTTTTTCATCACCAGGTTAATTGCTCCGCCAGCTGCATCGGCTTCCATGTCCGGTGTTAATGATTTTATTACTTCTATACGCTCTACAAGATCTGCAGGAAAAATATCTAAGGGCACATAACGGTTCCGGTTATCCGGGCTCGGAATTTTGACACTATTAATAAGGGTTGTATTATACCTTTTATCCATGCCCCTGATTATAGCGTATTGCCCGTCACCGGAACTTCCCCGTTCAATAGAGATACCGGAAATTCGCTGCATTACATTTGCAACAGTTATATCAGGAGAAATTGAAATTGAATGAGCAGAAATAATATTAACTATGCTGTTGGCATACTGTTCCTTTCTGCTTGCAAATTCATCAGAGCCGGCATTAAAGGTTTTTGAAATAGTAACTGCAGAAAGCCTGGTTGATTTAGGTAAAAGATAAAAAGTAAGATCTCCTTTTTCCTCATTCGTTATTAATATCGAAGTGTCAAGGCTTATGTAGTCTATAAAAGATATTTTTAGACGATAATTTCCTGCTTTAATATTTTTAAATGAAAAGCTTCCATCCAGAGACGTAACTGCTTTTTTTGACCCCGGAGTTAATATAACAGTAGCTCCGATTAACTGTTCGCCGTTATTTTTATCATACACATAACCTTTTATATCGGAGGCCTGTGTTGATAGATTTCCCAGAAAAAAAAAGAGGGTGATAATGAATATCCTGATTAGTGAAGAGAATGCCATTTATTAAGTTACGTGATTGAGTAAAAGTACGAGCAGCAGAAATTTAAGAAACGGCTTATTTGTAAATTAACCAACTCATAATATTTAATTAATGAATTAGTAATATCAACTTCAGGAGTTAAACAGATTTGTATTTATCGCTTGTAAAATAAATGCCTGCCATCTAAAAACTTTGATGTTTCTTATTGAATCTTGGAAAGGTGACTAAACTAAAAGTCAAGTGTTTGAAAATAATTATTGCTGCTTATACACTAACACAGCAAAGCTATCAGGGATTATATTTCTTGTTCCCGGCTCAAATTGTGGAGCGCTTAAATAAAGCTTACGGGTAGATTTATCAAAGGCTAATGTCTTTGCTCTTTGTTGCGTATTGAGCGTTTGAACAACGGAATATTTATCAGGAGATTCCTGCTTGATAATTGTGGCTGTACCATCACCGTTCGAACAAATAATAAGCCCGGATGATTGATCATAGGCAACTGCGTCTACGCCTCCCCCGATAGGAACGGTGGTAATTACTTTTCCTGAATTGATATCCACAACACTCATTCCCTTATTTTCACGGCATGCGGTAAACACACGCTGGTTTACTTCATCGAGAGCCATCCCTGTTGGGCCACCGCATGGAGATAATGGGTAGGTGTGAATTACCTTCATAGTTTTCATATCAACAACGACAAGACTGCTTTTATCTTCAAGATTATTATACACCAATCCTTTTCCATCAGAGACTGCAAATTCCGGAGCGCCTCCAAGATCTATTGTTCCGGTTTGGGTTAATGAATTAATGTCAACCACAGATGCATTATTGCTATCCCCGCAAAAAGCTAAAATCTTTTTTGAAAAGGGATCATACATGATGGCATCGGGCTTATCGC
Organism: Bacteroidota bacterium; assembly: GCA_030948465.1. GTDB lineage: Bacteria > Bacteroidota > Bacteroidia > Chitinophagales > Chitinophagaceae > Ginsengibacter. Next base: position 1,047 of record JALZAJ010000054.1, on the reverse strand, counting down.
CGCTTATTTTAATTGTCTTAATAATTTTAAAGGTAGTCAGGTCAAAAACTACTACTGCATTGTCTTTACCATCTGTAATAAAACCTTTATTTATTTCATTCACTACGGCAATGCCATGAATACCTTTCATTCCATCTATGACTGCAAGAGGCTCTTCTGTTTTTAAATCTATTACATTAACCGATGTGCCATGCGATACAAATAAATGCTTGTTGATAGTATCTATAGATAAATAATCATAACCGCTGTTACCCGGCAATGCAATCTTTTTTTCAAAAGAATAAATCGATTGTTGCGCTCTTAATGCAGTAAGAGATAAAATAAATATTGATGCAGATAAGAGCTGTTTAAAAATCTTTTTCATTTTATTTTTTGCACAAATTATGCAAATAAGCTGTTGCAAATAAAAGTTGGCATTAAGAAATCATCAAGACATTTTGAAGCAAATCTGTAGTTGAGATTCCTGTTAAGAAATGATTATCTAATGATTATTTCTTCATTAAATTATTACTAACAAAATGTTATTGTGCATTTGCAAAATTAATACCGCTCACATTTGCCGGATAAAATTTTATCACATGAAAATTATTCGGTTTCTTCTAACGGCAATAACGATTTTCTGTTTCACAGAAATTTTTGCACAAGCCACAGTTAAAGGAACATTGTATAATAAAGAAACCAATGAAAAATTAATTGGTGCAACAGTTACTTTAAAAGACAATAGCAATAAGGTATTAACCGATGCATCGGATAAGGATGGCGAATTCAGGTTTAGAGATCTTACCGTGGGTAACTACACACTTGAAATAGATTATGTGGGATTTAAGCCTTATACCCAACGACTGCAATTGCAAAATAAAAAAATGGAATTAAAAATTTTACTTGATGAAAACCAAACGGTATTAAGTGATGTGCATGTGTTTACAAAGATCAATGAGGAACATGAAGCATCGTCACGTATTTCAGAAAAAAATGCGAATAATATTACCAATGTAATATCGGCTCAAGCAATGCAACGATCGCCGGACATTAATGCTGCTAACGTGT
>JALZAJ010000330.1 GCA_030948465.1 Bacteroidota bacterium | reverse complement strand
CTCGGCCGGTCCAAATATAATAATGAAATGTATAAAACGGCTAATATGCCAGGCGTGGCTGTTGGCCTTGCATGGACGTACGTTGGCGGTGACATTTTATTTATTGAAACTACTACCAGCGATAACGGCAAAGGTGAGTTGAAGCTTACAGGTAACCTGGGCAATGTGATGAAGGAAAGTGCAACCACTGCAATGACTTACCTGCAGGCAAATGCAAAAAAATACGGAATTGACCCGGAGCTTTTCTTAAAGAAAAACGTACATATTCATATTCCCGAAGGAGCTGTTCCAAAAGATGGCCCAAGCGCCGGAATCACGTTAATGACGGCACTCGCTTCGTCATTTACCGGTAGAAAAGTAAAACCTTACCTGGCGATGACAGGCGAAATTACTTTGCGGGGTCAGGTATTGCCCGTGGGAGGAATTAAGGAAAAAGTACTTGCTGCAAAGCGTTCGGGGTTAAGAGAATTGATTATGTGCGTTCAAAATGAAAAAGATGTAAACGAAATAAACCCAAATTTCATTAAAGGTCTTAAAGTGAATTATGTGAAGACAATGCAACAGGTCCTTGACCTGGCTTTGTCATAATTTTTGAATTTTTAAAAAACCGCGGTCAATGATAGTACGTAAATGAAATTGTAAACAAAATCAACACGAGTTTTTCATGTTGGTTGTTTTAAGGGTTAAAGAGATTCCCTTCCGATTCCTCGGAAGGGAATATTTTTTTATACAGGAGGAACACCTTGTCAGAACTAATTTAGAATTCGATGTTCGTTTGCGAAGTACCATAAGACAACTTACCGCCAATTATTTTTGCAGGCTCGGTATAATGATGCTCTTCTGCTTTTCGGGAATTAATGATGTGCATTACTTTCCATCCATTTGCTTTTAAATAATCAGATACAAGAGAGCGGTGACAACGCCACCACAAAGCTTCTGAGCACATATAAGCGGCCTTGGTTTTCAATGCGATTTGCGCTAGATCTTTTATTCCTTCTGTAAAGTTCTCCGTTTCCATGTAATCCGCATAACCCCTGAAAGCATCATTTTTCCAGGCGGTATTTTTCGATGAGGAAGACGTTTTTCTCCGGCCGCCCAACGATGGCAAATGAAGGTAAGAAATTACATATTCAGGAAGCCTTCCTGCCAGATTTTCTTTATTAAATTGAGGGAATCGGCGAGAGCCGGGATAGCTCCTTATATCAACCAAAACTTCAATCCTAAAATTTTGAAGCATTGCTAAGAAATCCTGAAATGTGTGGGTTGAATGCCCGATAGTGTAAATTATTTTTTTACTCGAAGACATAAAATATATTGGTCAAAAGCTATGCCTTGATGGGAAATTTCTACAAAAATTGCAACTGTAACAGTACGTTGATCTTGTGAAAGCTACTACCGGAAGAACAAGGTGGAGAATATTGCCTGACCTTATTTTATTTCAAGGGAAAGCAGGCAATCTTTTTCAAGATAAGCCTCGAGTAGGTCTCCTACCATACATTCTCCCACACCGGCGGGTGTACCCGTAAAAATAAGATCACCGATATTAAGAGAAAAGTAATTGGAAATGTTTGAAATGATTTTATCGATAGAAAAGATCATAGCGTCCGAATTTCCTTTCTGAACGATTTCCTTATTTTTTGCAAAAGAAAAATTAATGTTCTTTTTATTTTGTCCGGGTGTAAGGTCAATAAACTTACCTACCGCAGCGGAATTGTCAAATGATTTTGCTTTCTCCCACGGAAGGCCCTTTTCTTTTAACTGATTCTGAATATCCCTTGCAGTAAAATCAATTCCCACAGATAGTCCGTTGTAATAATTAGAAGAATGTTTTTCCTGGATATACTTTCCGTTCTTACTTATCCTTACCACCAACTCACATTCATAATGCAACTCGTTCGTAAATTCCGGGTAATAAAACGGAGTATGATTTTGCACAAGAGCACTTTTCGGCTTCATGAAAATTACCGGTTCATCCGGTATGTCATTATCCAATTCTTTCGCGTGGTCCGCATAATTTCGTCCGATACAAAATATTTTCATATTTAAGCAGCTTTTATTAGGGTTTCAAGAGTTGGTAAGCGAAAATATAGAAAACAAATTAAAAAAAAAATTTAACTAAACTACTGATTAACACTAAATGTAAGATTGTTAATTAAACTCATAGTGCGGTCAATACCCAACGTTACAAAATTTTCTATCACTTCGATACTTTTTTCAATTTTTACTTTCACTAGTGGAATTTCTTCGGCAGTCCATTGGCTTAACACGAAATCTATCTGCCTGCCTTTTAAAAAATCATTTCCAATACCAAATCGCAGTTTTGAATACACATCAGTGCCGAGCACGCTTTGTATATCCTTCAATCCATTATGACCCGCATCACTGCCACTTTTGCGAAGACGCAACTTATTCAAAGGCAACGCAAGGTCATCCACTATGGTAAGGGAATTTTCTAAATCAATTTTTTCCTTTTCCAGCCAGTATTTAAATGATCGGCCACTGAGGTTCATAAAGGTTGTTGGCTTTAAGCACACAAATTGTTTTCCTTTCCATTTTACTTTTGCCACCTCCGCTAATCTTTCCGAAGTAAAAAATTGTCCATGTTTGGAAACAAATTCACTCACGACATCGAAACCTATGTTGTGTCTTGTATGAGCATATTCATTTCCCGGATTGCCAAGGCCAACAATTAAATACTTAGACATGTAAACGAAGATAGGATGGAAAAATTGTTGGATTCTTCAATTGAATTATTTTAATGTATCATCTTCTTTAGAACCCGGTTGCCTTATTAGCAATAAATTGAAACGAACAAAATTTATGAAAAGAGTTCCTGAAAAATTATTAATAATGCCTAAAAAATCAAATAAAATTATCCAGAGCTTTTTAAAACTTTATTCCTGGTTAAGGTACTGTTGAAGTTCGGCATCTGTTTTAATAAGTACATCTCTCACTTTACTTCCCTGGTTAGGACCTACAACTCCGGCTGCTTCGAGCTGATCCATTAATCTGCCGGCACGATTATAACCTAACTTCATACGACGTTGCAATAAAGAGGTACTCCCACTTTGGCTTACGACAATCAGCTTCGCCGCATCTTCAAAAAGAGGATCCCTGTCATTGACGTCAAAGTCTTTGTTTTCAAATTCTTTTTCATCAACATACTCGGGGAGCATAAATGCCTGCGTGTAACCTTGCTGATCACCTATAAAATCAGTAACCTTATCCACTTCGGGTGTATCAACAAAAGCGCATTGCAGCCGGGTAAGCTCCCCGTTGTAACTAATAAGCATATCGCCTTTACCGATCAATTGTTCGGCTCCGCCAATGTCAAGAATGGTGCGGCTATCTATCTTGCTGCTCACTTTAAATGCTATACGGGCGGGAAAGTTTGCCTTAATAGTACCCGTAATAATATTTACAGATGGCCGCTGTGTAGCAATGATCAAATGAATACCTACGGCTCTTGCAAGCTGCGCCAATCGTGCAATTGGCATCTCCACTTCTTTTCCCGCAGTCATAATAAGATCAGCAAATTCATCTATTACTAAAACGATAAAAGGCAAATACTGATGCCCTTTTTCAGGATTTAATTTCCTTGTCACAAACTTCTCGTTGTACTCTTTGATGTTACGGGTTCCGGCTTCTTTCAGCAGATCGTAGCGGTTATCCATTTCAATACAAAGTGCATTGAGTGTGTGAATCACTTTTTTAGTATCAGTAATAATTGCATCTTCCTCTCCCGGAAGTTTTGCTAAAAAATGTTTTTCGATACTGGTGTAAATACTTAACTCAACTTTCTTTGGATCTATTAAAATAAACTTTAGCTGTGAAGGATGTTTTTTATATAAAAGCGAAACCAATATGGCATTTAATCCAACAGATTTACCCTGGCCTGTAGCGCCCGCCATCAACAGATGCGGCATGGAAGTAAGGTCAACAATAAAATTCTCATTGTCGATTTTTTTTCCAATCGCAATAGGCAATGAAAAATTATTGTTC
>JALZAJ010000051.1 GCA_030948465.1 Bacteroidota bacterium | reverse complement strand
TCCTCTACATGAAATAGCGCGGGGGTATGGGTTTCACGAATATTTTTTATAGCCTCCTCCAGTATCTCACACATACCTGCATAATCCCAGCCTTTCAATTTATAAATGTTTATTCCATTGGTGCCTTCTTCTTTTTGCAGTCCCGACATGGCTGCAGATATGGAAGACTTAGTTGTTTGAAACTCCTTTGGAACTGAAATTCCATAGCCGTCGTCCCAAATGAATACAGCCAAAGGAACCTGTTGTACACCCGCTGCATTCATCGTTTCCCAAAAATGGCCTTCAGACGTTGACGCGTCTCCTATTGTACAAAAACAAATTTCATTACCATGGTTACTCAAATCGGTCATATCATGCAAAGACGCTACTTCCCTGAAAACTTTTGAAGCTAATGCCAGCCCTAAGGCTCTTGGCATTTGCCCGGCTGTAGGCGCTATATCTGCGGAAATATTTTTTAATTGAGCCAGCGGAAGCCAATTTCCATTTTCATCTACAAACCGTGTCGCGAAATGCGAATTCATTTGGCGGCCTGCACTGAAAGGGTCGTTATTTATATCAGTATCCGCATACAATTGCGAAAAAAATTGCTCTACTGTTGCCAACCCCGTGGAGAACATAAAGGTTTGATCCCGATAATAACCTGCTCTAAAGTCTCCGGGCATAAAAAATTTTGCCATGGCCACCTGCGCTACTTCTTTTCCACCTCCGAATATTCCAAATTTAGCTTTACCTGTGAGAACTTCTTTTCTACCCAGCAAACTGGCCTCACGACTTTCACACACCGTGCGATAGTCTTTTAAAACTTCTTCTTTAAAATTATCAAAGGATAATTTTTCAAAAAGGGCGACGTCGTCAGTAAGGGTTATATCCATGCGGCAAAAATATTAATAATCCTGATAGCTATCAGGAGATTGTTAAAAATGTAATAACCTCATTACAATTTGCATCCTTTTACTGCGTTTTATTATCTTTGAGATCGTTAAATACTTAAATGAATGAAATTTATATTTATAATTCTCGGCGGGTTATTACTTTCTTCTTCAACAATGGCTCAAACCAGTACATCTACCACCACAAAAATTAAGACAGTTACTGCAACAACTCCGGCAACGGAATCGGCGCCAGCTTCAACATCATCAAATGCCAGTATTGCAACTCCGGCAACTCCTGAAGCCCTCAGTCTCACAGAGACCGAATTTGATTTTGGTAAAATTCCGCAGGGTAAGCCAGTTACGCATGTTTTTGAATTTAAGAACATGGGCACCACTCCCCTTTCGCTCGATAATGTTCAGGCAAGCTGTGGTTGCACCACTCCCGAATGGAATAAAGATGTGGTTGCGCCCGGCGCTACTTCAAAGATAACTGTTGGATATAACGCTCAAAATGAAGGCACTTTCGCAAAACCAGTTACTGTTACCTACAATGGCAATCAAACCAAACAAATTATTATAAAAGGTGACGTTTGGAAAACTCCCGTTAGTTCTGCGCCTGAAAATACAAAAATTAATTCTCTAAAAAACGAACAATAAAATAAAATCTCATAAACAAATAACATGAAAAAAATCCTATTTGCAGTTTTAGCCTTGACTTCAACATCATTATTTGCCCAAAAGAAAGCTGACGATATTGCCAAGCTTGATGTTCAAACTTATGACCTTGGTAAGGTGAAACAGGGCGTTCCTGCAACGGCCACATTTGTGGTGACCAATATTAGTTCTGAACCTTTGCTAATAGAACAAGCTAATCCTACATGCGGATGTACCGTTTCTGACTATACAAAATCTGAAATCGCTCCTGGTAAAACTGGTTATATCAAGGCAACTTATAATGCAGCAAATGCTGGCCATATCGATAAAACTCTTACGGTAAAGTTTGCAGGTGTTGATGATATAAAATCAATAAAGCTTACCGGTGATGTTCTTGATGCGACCGCTTATGACAAAGCGGTAGCAAATGGGGAAATTAAAAAAGCGGATGCTGCTACCACCAAAAAAGAAAAAAAGGAAAAGAAGGCAATGGCCACTTCTTCCAAATCATAAAAGAAATATTTTATTAAAATTTAGCCCCTGCATAATCGCGGGGGTTTTTTTATTGGGATAGCTGCTAAGTATTAGAAAGTTTTTAAATCTAAAAGATATTTTTAAATATGCTTGTTATTTATAGTGTAAAAAAGAAAGAACTATTTTTAGAATTCACGGGGTAACTACGTGCTGTTACACCATTTTTATGAGACAACTTATAAACAGATTTACAAGAGTAACCTCCACCGGCTCTTATCTTCCGGAGATTGACGGCCTCCGGTTTCTGGCTATTTCATGGGTTTTTGTTTACCATCTTAATGATTTTTTAATACAAAGTTATCATGGTAATGAAACGAAAATATTTCAACAGATCCTGGGAAACGGCCATTTAGGAGTTGAACTTTTTTTTGTTATAAGCGGCTTCGTTCTTAGTTTACCTTTTGCTAAGTATTATTTTAAACAGGGAAATAAAGTTTCTTTGAAACAATACTTTTTAAGAAGGCTTACAAGATTGGAACCTCCTTATTTTTTAATAATGATCTTCCTTTTTCTTTTTCTTTCAGCAACTCATTTGCATACAGCCAAAGAGCTAACGCCTCATTTATTTGCCTCTTTATTATATATCCATAACATTATTTATCCTGGAACGCTCCCTGTTATCAACTCTGTGGCGTGGTCGCTGGAAATCGAGATTCAGTTTTATATAATGGTGCCTCTTTTGGCCCGTATTTTTATTTTGCAAAAAAAAAACAGGCGCATAGTGCTTTCAGCTATTATACTTGTTATGCCGGTGATGCAATTTTTTTTTAAAAGCGACACGCTTTTCTTTTACCAATTCCTGCAATATTTTGTTGCCGGCTTCCTGCTATGCGATCTATATATGAATAATGATAAGCAGCATTTTTATAGACCATCTAATAACGGGCAAAAAAAATTATTTACTCTTTTAGGGATGTTGTTATTTGCGGGAATTTTAATTGTGCATTCCACAAGAAATGATTTGTTATACACCATTTTTATTCCCTTAGCTATATTATTGTTCTATTGTATTGTACTCTTTATTCCTTTCTGGAATAAGGTCTTTAGTGCGAAATGGATAAATATAATCGGAGGTATGAGCTATACTATTTATTTGATTCATGTTCCAATAATAGCAACGTTTGGACGATTTTTTGTGAACCGAGGAATTATGAATAACTATCTAACATACTTCATCATTCAATCTTTCATTTGGGGCCCATTAATTTTATTTGCCGGTTCTATATTTTTTTATTTTATTGAAAGGCCTTGTATGAAAAAAGACTGGTATGTCAGGTTCTATAAAAACAAAGTCAATAAGAAAAAAATCTGATTCCCGCTGAAAATGAAAATGCATTTCCGTTACCTGTTTTTCAGTTCTGCTAAAAGATCCTGCAATACTTTTTTTGCGTCGCCAAATAACATAGAAGTTTTAGGCCGAAAGAATAATTCATTTTCAATACCGGCATAACCGGGCTTCATACTTCTTTTATTTACGATAACCGTTTTTGCCAGTTCTACATCAAGTACGGGCATGCCATATATGGGCGAGGATGGATCATTTTTTGCAGCGGGATTTACTACATCGTTTGCACCGAGGATCAATACGACATCGGTTGTTTTAAACTCTTCATTGGCATCATCCATCTCTAAAAGCTTTTCATAATTTACATCTGCTTCCGCAAGCAATACATTCATGTGACCCGGCATACGGCCCGCTACAGGATGAATCGCATATTTAACTTCAACTCCTTTTTCATTCAACATTTTTTCCAGTTCATGACACGTATGCTGAGCCTGGGCAACAGCCAATCCGTAACCAGGCACTATCATAACTTTTTTTGCATAAGCCATTAACATGGCTGCATCGCTTATCGATATTTCCTTATAATTTCCAAAATCAGTTGCGGTACCGGCGGATTTAGCGGGACCGCCAAACGATCCGATCAAAACATTTTTCAGGCTCCTGTTCATGGCGCGGCACATTAAAATGGTAAGTAATGTTCCCGCTGCTCCCACAAGTATTCCTCCCGTGAGCATGGCTTTATTATTGTATAAAAAGCCGCCGCAAGCGGCTGCAACTCCGGTAAAGGAATTGAGTAAAGAAATAACAACAGGCATATCAGCGCCTCCTATTGGCAATACAAAAAACACTCCGTATAAGAGTGCAAGGAAAACAGTAATAAAGAAAGGTATATTGGCGCCCTTTGTGCCGCAGTAATATGTAAATATCGCAGTTCCTAAAACGAATGCAAGAATAACGAGATTGAAAAGATGCTGCCCTTTAAAAGAAAAGTCTTTTATTTTTCCATTCAATTTTCCCCAGGCGATCATGCTGCCGGCAAAAGAAATACAACCAATGATAGCGCCTGCAATAATCGTTAAATAATGCCCTGCAGCAACCACTTCAAAAAGCCGGGTGGAATCAAGAATTCTTTTTTCGCGAAATAAATAATCAAACTCTACAATGGAAATTAAAGCGGCACATGCGCCGCCCATGCCATTAAAAAAACTCACCAGTTCCGGCATGGCCGTCATCTTTACCTTCTTTGCCGTAAGAGTTCCGATGATACTGCCGATAAAAAGGCC
>JALZAJ010000296.1 GCA_030948465.1 Bacteroidota bacterium | reverse complement strand
CGCTATGCGGTTTGTGGCGGAGGAAATGTGATACTCGATCTTATTATTTATTTTATCAGCTACAATTACATACTGCATAAACAAAATCTTGTCCTGGGATTTATGGTTTTCAAGCCTCACGTTGCGGCGTTGCTTATGGCGTTTTGTATAAGTTTTCCTACGGGTTTTCTGTTATCAAAATATATAGTGTTCAGCGCTTCGCAACTTAAAGGACGAATACAGCTTTTGAGGTATGTGCTGATCGTTGGCGTTAACCTAATACTTAATTATTCAATTTTAAAAGTTTTGGTGGAGTATATGCAATTTTATCCGACTGTCGCAAGGCTTTTTGCCACGGCTTTCGTGGTAACTTTTAGTTATTTGTCACAAAAGCATTTTACTTTCAAAGCCACTGATTCTATTGGAGGTATAGAAGAAATATGAGAACAATCTCTCACTAAATAATTCATCATCGCAATTAGCTCATTCGAGCCTGCCATTTTTGCACTTTCATTCCCTTGGCACAAACCTTGTCATAAATTTAGCAACAAAAAAAATTAATTATTATGGCAAAAATTATAGGCATTGACCTCGGTACTACCAATAGCTGCGTTGCAGTTATGGAAGGTAATGAACCCGTTGTGATTGCTAACGACGAAGGACGCCGCACTACACCGTCCGTGGTTGCATTTCTTAAAAATGGGGAAAGAAAGGTAGGCGACCCTGCGAAGCGGCAGGCAATTACAAATCCGCACAATACTATTATGAGTGTGAAGCGGTTTATGGGACACAAGTGGGATGAAGTGACAAATGAAGTTGGTCATTGGAGTTATAAAGTTATAAAAGGAGACAATAATACCGTTCGTATCGACATAGATGGACGACCTTATACTCCCCAGGAAATATCTGCAATGATTCTTCAAAAAATGAAGAAAACGGCAGAAGATTATTTAGGACAGGATATCAATGAAGCTGTGATAACGGTTCCCGCTTATTTTAATGACGCTCAAAGGCAGGCAACAAAAGAAGCCGGAGAAATTGCGGGTCTTAATGTAAGGCGTATTATAAACGAACCTACGGCAGCGGCTCTTGCTTATGGCCTGGATAAAAAAAGTATTGATCAGAAAATTGCGGTATTTGACCTTGGAGGCGGTACGTTCGATATTTCAATTCTTGAATTGGGCGATGGCGTTTTTGAAGTAAAATCAACAAATGGTGATACTCATCTTGGTGGTGATGATTTTGATAAAGTCATCATGGATTGGCTGGCTGCAGAATTTAAAAAAGATGAAGCTATCGACCTGCATAAAGATCCAATGAGCTGGCAGCGTTTGAAGGAAGCTGCTGAAAAAGCTAAGATTGAATTATCATCTTCCAGTGAGACTGAAATTAATCTTCCTTACATTACGGCAGTGGATGGTGTTCCAAAGCACCTGGTGAAAAAACTGACACGGGCGCAATTTGAAAAACTTGCTGATGACTTATTTGCAAGATGTTTAAAGCCTTGTGAAGCTGCGATAAAAGACGCCGGAGTAAGTGTATCAGACATTAATGAAGTTATTTTAGTTGGCGGTTCTACCCGTATTCCTAAAGTACAGGAAATGGTAGAAAAATTCTTCAACAGAAAACCAAACAAGGGCGTAAATCCCGACGAAGTTGTTGCTATCGGTGCAGCTATACAAGGTGGAGTTTTAACGGGCGAAGTAAAGGATGTTTTGTTGCTTGATGTTACCCCGCTTTCTTTAGGCATCGAAACCATGGGTGGTGTAATGACCCGTTTGATTGAAAGCAATACAACTATTCCCACTAAAAAGATGGAGACATTTTCTACTGCAAGCGACAACCAGCCTGGTGTTCAGATACATGTACTGCAGGGCGAAAGGCCAATGGCTAGCCAAAATAAAAGCCTGGGAACGTTCAACCTGGATGGTATTCCACCGGCACCACGCGGCGTTCCTCAAATCGAAGTGGCATTTGATATCGATGCCAATGGTATTCTTAATGTATCAGCAAAGGATAAGGGAACCGGCAAATCGCATAATATACGCATTGAAGCAGGTAGTGGGTTAAGCAAAGAAGAAATTGAAAAGATGAAGAATGATGCGAAGGCAAACGAAGAAACCGATAAACTGGCCAGGGAAAAAGTTGATAAAGTTAACCAGGCCGACAGTTTGATTTTCCAAACCGAAAAGCAGATTAAAGAATATGGCGATAAAATTTCAGCCGATAAAAAAGCTCCGATCGAAGCAGCATTAGCAAAACTGAAAGAAGCGCATAAAAATCAGGATGTAAGTTCAATCGATACAGCCGTTGCTGAAATGAATGCCGCATGGACTGCAGCAAGTGAAGAAATGTACAAAGCAACGCAGGAGCAGCCGGGCGGAACAAATGGCGGAGGCGATGGACAAAGCCATGCACAACCTGAAGGAGCAGAAGCGAATGCAGGTGATAATGTTACCGATGCTGAATTTGAAGAAGTGAAATAAAAAGTATTTTGATTTTTTAATTGAAAGAGACTGCATGTTTTGCGGTCTCTTTTTTTATGGCGTTGCCTAAATAAAAAATACATTTGCAAAGCAAAATTTTAATCATAACATCCTCAACCATGAGAAAAAAAATTTTAAGAGCAGTAGTTTTAATAATTTTTTGTTTTGGCACGGTAACCAATTCTGGTTTTTCTCTTTCAGTTATCAGGCCCGTTTCGACAGGGAATAAAATTTCAGAGCAAAATAATGATTATCTCCGCGCCGCTGTTTTTGTAAAACTTTCTCCCAAAGAATTTGAAACGATCACCGGTAAAAAATTAAACCTGCCTCAAAGAATATATTTTAGAATTATACAGAGAAAACTTAAACATGAGTTGAAAAAGAATTCAGAACTTTTGATCACTGAATACTTTGACCCGAAAACAACAAAATTTAAATTTGATCTTCTTTGGTTTGTCATCGCTGCATTTATTGGTCCGCTCGGTTTATTACTTGCTTATATTTCCCCGCAGAGAAAAGGAGGACCGGCTAAAAAAGATAAAGTAACATCCGCATGGCTGGGCCTTGCATTATTTATCTTATGGTTTGGCTTTTCGTTTTTATTTTAAATATCCTGCTCAATTGTTTTTTGTCAGAGGGTTTTATCTGCTTCGTTACGCCGTGCGTCCTGCATCACAACTCACAAATAGCTTTGGTCATTTCTTCACGTTGTAAATATCACATTGCTTTTTACATTCTAAAGTAAACTGTTTAAATTGCCGCTCTTTTAATCTTTATATGTGATGACGATAAATTTTTTCTTGAAGTTTCATACTGAATTTGGCCAGGAACTTTTTATATCCGGGAATAATGATTTTTTAGGAAATAATGAAGTTAAGAATGCTATTCCTCTTGTATATCTTGACGATGAATTCTGGTTTGTACCATTGGAATTTCCGCCAGGTGTCGATGACAACATTTTATATAAATACTTTTTAAAAGACAAAGATGGAAGCCTGGTTTTTGATGGTGAAGAAAATCGTTCCATTGATCTTTCTGTTTTTAAAAAGAAAACGATCACGGCAATTGATACATGGAATGCGGATTCTAACGTGGGCAATGTTTTTTTTACAAGGCCGTTCAGCCAGGTGTTATTGCCGCGGATTCTAAAATTAAAAATCCCTTCTCCCAGGAAGTATACACACGAGTTTAGGGTAAAGGCTCCTTTGTTGCAAGCGGGAGAAACTATCTGTCTTATAGGGTCTTCCAAAAACTTGCGATATTGGGATAACATAGATCCGATTTTGTTAGCCACAAAAGACAATTGGTTTGCAGCAAGAGCCGAGCTGGATACTAACGGTTTGCCGGTAACCTATAAGTATGGAATTTATAACGTGGAAGAAAAGAAAATGGTGGCGATTGAAGAGGGGGAAAACCGGATGCTGCAAAAAAATAAAAAACATCCTGCAGAACTTACCATACTGCATGATGGATTTGTAAGATATCCGGTTAAAAACTGGCGGGGGGCGGGAGTTTCTGTTCCTGTGTTCAGCCTTAGGTCGAAGCAAAGCTTTGGCGTAGGTGAGTTTAGCGATATGTTGCTATTGGTAGATTGGGCAAAACAAACAGGCTTACAACTAATTCAAATACTGCCGGTAAACGATACTATTGCCAGTAATAAATGGACGGATTCCTATCCTTATGCAGCCATATCTGCTTTTGCTTTGCATCCTTTATACATTAATCTGGAAAAGGTTGCCGGGAAGAAATTTGTCAATCTTCTTAAGCCGCTCAAAAAGAAGAAAAAACAACTCAACGAACTGTCAAATTTTGATTA
>JALZAJ010000279.1 GCA_030948465.1 Bacteroidota bacterium | reverse complement strand
GCCAACAGGAATTGACACACCATTCACCTCAACCATTTCGGCCGTGTACGAATCAATCTTATTTATTGAAATGATAAAAGACCTATGAATTCTTTTAAAAAGATTTGAAGGCAAAAGGTCCTCAATTTCATGTGTGCTCATTTTTGAAATGTATTCTCTTTTTGTTGTGATGATCTTTATATATTCGCGCTGGCTCTCCACATAAACAATCTCCGAGAATAAAATTTTCACTTTCTTCTTTTGCACGTTCAGAAATAAATAGTCCTTTATTTCCGGACTATCGCTTAATGCGCTCTTTTCTGTTGAGGATGTTTTTACTTTATTTACGGCAATTAAGAAACGCTCAAATTCAAATGGCTTCAACAGGTAATCCGTTACATTCAAATCAAAACCTTCCACGGCATACTGATGATAAGCGGTTGCAATAATTACGGCTGGTGGATGCGTTAATGTTTTTAAAAAAGCCATGCCTTTTAATTTGGGCAAATGAATATCTAAAAAAATAAGATCAGTATGATTGGTTCTCAGATAGTCGGTTGCGAGAATAGCATCCTTAAACGTGCCCTGCAATTCGAGGAACGGCACCTGCGAAATATAATCAGCTAAAACTTTTACCGCCAATGGTTCGTCTTCAATGATGATGCATTTTATTTTAGACATGGCTTGCAAGATTAATTTTTAAGGTAGCCGTAAATACAGAATCGCCTTGCCGAACCGACAGGTCGAAACTTGTATAAAGCAATTCAAGTTGACGCCGCAGGTTGGCAAGACCAATATTTTCTTTTACATTCTCTTCATGCGGAAATGCTTCAGTAGAATTTTTTACAACAAATAGTAACTGCCGGTTATTAACTGAAAGATGAATATGAACAAAAGGCTGATTTCTTGTTTCAGAAACACCATGCTTAAAAGCATTTTCTACTAATGGTATCAGTAACAGCGGCGGTATGGCTTGTTTCATGTCTTCAATATTGTGGTTGAAATTGATATGTAAGGAATCATCGTAACGCAGTTTTTCAAGAGCAATATAATCAGTTATTATTTTCAGTTCCTCCTCAATAGCTATATAATCTCCGCTGGTTTCATACAACATGAAACGCAATATTTTGGACAATCGTAAAATAGATTCCGGTGCCAGGTCGCTCTTATCCCTGGCTAATGAATAAATATTGTTTAGGGTATTAAATAAAAAATGTGGATTCGTTTGCGACCGGAGATAGTTCAATTCTGCTGCCTGCTTTTCAATACGCAATTGTTGTTCGGCCTGTCTCAGTTTTGTATAATTATAAATATGCCTTGCGATGCCGAAAAGGAAAATGGATCCGACACTATAGGCCATTTGATTTTCAAGCGCAGCGTCTAATGAAGCATATACTTTTAATTCAGTATAAATATGTAACTGTATTCCCAATAGCCTCCAGGCATAGGAGCCGTAAGAATATAATATGATGTGAACCCAAAAAAGCAGAATTGCAACAAGAACATTATAAATTATGGTTTTTCTTTTCCTCAGTACAAATGGAATAGTATATTCAAAAAGTATGAAATTGAGAGGGATAACGAAAATGACTGCCCACGCATTATTGAACATAACTGAAAAAAATCTGCCGGGGTAATTTCCCACATAACTAATAAACCCCAGGAAAAAATAACCGAGCGCGACCCATAAATAAAATCTAAACAGCTTTCTATTGATTCGTTTCTTCATTGTGCCTTTATAAGATAAATATCGGCAAATCTTTTCCTTTTCATTTTGTAATATATAGAATTGATTTTGGCATAAACGAACTGCAGGAAAAGGTCAATCAACGTAAATGCAAAAGGAAAAGCGATCTTTTTTTATAAAATTGGGTTGTTTGTTTACGATAACCTGTTGTTTATTGACGGACGCTTTCATTGCTTACTTCAATTAAATATTCTTGCACAAGAATACCGGATGCTCTTCTAAAAATCATCCATCCAGTTTTAAAATAATAAATCAAATCTCATACAAAACAGATTATTATTTGCATAACATAAAACTTAAAAAATGAATAAAGTAATACAATTCGGAGAAAATGTAGAAGGATATAACATTCGTGTTTTAAATGAAAGAGAAATTAGAGCATCGGCAGGCATATTATTTTTAGCCACGTTCATTTCATTGATGCTGATTCTTTTTAAAGACAATTTTGTACCAATAAAATATGTGATAACTCTGTTTCTTACTGATTTCATTATACGCGTTTTCATTAGTCCGGGATATTCCCC
>JALZAJ010000270.1 GCA_030948465.1 Bacteroidota bacterium | reverse complement strand
GTCAATTGAGAAATGACGCATATCCCGCAAAGACACTAAGATCACAAAGTAACATTCTTAGTATCGTTTGTTACTTTGTGGGTCCCGGTAGCTATTGCGATGTTTACGACACAATACACCTGACACGACACTAATGGTGATGCAGAAACTTTAATTTTAAGTTCGGCATAAAGCGCCGGATGTTTTATGCAACTATGATAAATTGATAGCATCGGCTTGTCAATAAGAAATGCAAGACAAAATGCAAAGGGCAATCAATACTGAATTGATAACATCAAATTGCGAAATGTTTATCTTTTTCCAATTTTTGCAACCTCCTCATATATTAATTCGCTTTCATAACCCTTCATCAACAGAAAATCCTGCAGCTTTCTTTTTTTAATAAAAATATTTTTTTCATTTGTAAGTGTCTTCATTTTTTGGCCAACAAGTGTTTCAAAAGCTTTGATATAATCGGTATCATCAATTTGCTTCAGTGCTTTTTTAATGCAATAATCGCTTACCTGTTTTTGTTTAAGCGCCTGCTTAATTTTATTTTTGCCCCAATGCTTAATCCTGAATTTTCCGCCTGCGTACTGCATCGCAAAGCGCTCCTCATTTAAATAGTTTTCTTCAATTAAGGTCGCAACTATTTCATCAACATCTTTCCGGTATAAACCATAAGAATACAATTTATCTTTTACTTCGGCATGGCATCGCTCCTGGTAGCTGCAGTATTGCTTAATTTTTGGGATGGCCTGTTGCGGAGTAAAAGATGCTGAATACATTTTCCAAAAATAAATGATAAGAAAGTAACTGAGCCCTGATAATAGTTGCTATGAACCTCTGAAGATTAGCGGAGCTAAAAAAAGCTCTGCCTTCAATGAGACAGCGCATGTTATTTCAACAAATAATATTTTTATCGCACCAGCTTCAGTTCATTAATAATGTTCTTCGCTCCACCCAGTTTATCGATGCACCAAAGGACATACCGCACGTCAACACAAATGGTTCTGTTGAGGTCTTTATCAAATTGAATTTTATGACTCAGGGCTTCGTAGTTTCCATCGAAGGCAAGACCAATTAAATTACCATATCCATCCATAACAGGCGAGCCGGAGTTACCACCGGTTATGTCGTTAGTAGTTATAAAATCTATTACTAAATCATTTCTATTCTTATCAATGTATTGCCCGAAGTCACGCTTCTTTAATAATTCAATTTCTTTTGCAGGCAAATCGAATTCATAATCGCCGGGTATATATTTTTCCAAAATTCCTTTACTGGTTGTTACATAATCATAATGAACAGCATCCCGCGGGTTATAGCTTTTTATATTGCCGTAGCTTACCCGCATACTAAAGTTGGCATCAGGATACATTTTTTTAACAGCGCCCGGGTTCATTTCCATGATGCCTTTCATATACAACCTTCCTAACTCTTCATTAGTATTCAAAAAATCAGTGTATAGATTGCTGTATTTAAGTATGTAGTTTTTTAAAAAGGCGGTTGCATAAGCAAAGGCTGGATCATTTTGCAGCGTGTTAGCATCAGGGTTAGCAACAAAAGCGGCCCACTTTGCTGAGTCCAGGATCATCGTGTTATCAAACACATAATTTGCCCATGTTTTGTAAGTTGCCTCGTCATCGAGCGGCCCGAATTTCGTTTTGATATTTTGATAAAAATCGATTGGATGCTGGCTTTTATCGATGTTGGTATAATACATCATTGCCGTAGTGGCCATTATCTTTCTATCGCTTGGCTGGTCCTCACTTGCCAGAAATTTTTTTCTTGATTCGCTGGCAGCATCAAGAGCATTCTTCACGTCCTTCTGAGTTTTCCCGGGTTCTACAAAAGCTCTTTCAACACTCATAAGGCTCGAAGCAAAAGCCGCAAGCGGCGAACCCAATATCCCTTCAATTACATACACACGCTCTTTGGCATAAGGTTCCCAGGCATCATAGTTTTTTTTATATTCGTTAAGCAGATCTTTATACTCACTTTTATTGCTTGCCCATTTAGCAAAAGATGCCTCACTTTTTTGCTTGTTATCATAAACATGATATTTTTCAAGTTGCTTTGTTTCTCCATCATAAAATTTCCAATAGTTAGCAATACCTGCATACGATGATGCGAGCTTTAGTTTTACAGCAGGGTCTTTTATCATCTCGGCATGCATCGCTTTTAATCGTACATCACGCAATTCAACAAGAGAGGGATTATCAATTTCATTTTTCAATTTAATACCAAAAGAAGTTTCATAGCGATTAGTACCGCCGGGATAGCCGAAGATCATGGAATAATCGCCATCCTTATAACCTTTCAGGGAGACGGGCAGAAACCATTTCGGTTTAAGAGGAATATTTTCAGGGCTATACTTTGCCGGCTTTCCTTCTTTAGAAGTGTACACCCGGAAGATAGAATAATCCCCTGTATGCCGGGGCCATTCCCAATTATCCGTATCGCCTCCAAATTTTCCAACACTCTCAGGCGGCGCACCTACCAGGCGAATATCTTTGTAAACTTTATAAACATACATGATGTATTGATTCCCCTT
>JALZAJ010000267.1 GCA_030948465.1 Bacteroidota bacterium | reverse complement strand
TGCGGCAAAATAATATAAGGCTGGAACAAGAGAAAATTACACAGGCATTTGCAGAGGAAAGAATTCAAAAGATATTTGCAAGTAATGCCGGTAAAATGACTTAGATGCTTACCCTGTTTCTTCTACTTCTGCTAATGCGAAGTCAATGTTTTTTATCCCAGGATAAAAGACGAATTGGAAAACCCATCAGTGGTGATACGGAGCCCTGGGTCATGATTACTATCTACAAAAAAGAGGAGCGGGGTAAAACCGAAGTATATAAACTTGATGAATTATTTTTTGAAAAGTGAAATAGAAAGGTGGATTAATTTACGCAAGAGAAATGTCAGGTAGGGTTAGTGCAGGTAAATTTTCAATTTGACTCAAGCCAATGCTTAGATTTTTTTAGATAGTACTTTTGACTAAGATTCTAAAATACTTTAATGAAATTTTTTGTCTTATCTATATGCTTCTTTGTCTCTGCAACCATTTCCCTTCCGGCACAGCAATTAGACCAACGCCCAAAAATTGGCCTCACACTTAGCGGCGGCGGTGCAAAGGGTTTAGCGCACATCGGTATTTTAAAAGCCATAGATTCTGCGGGCCTGAAAATTGATTATATCACCGGCACCAGTATGGGAGCAATTATCGGATCACTATATGCGATTGGATATTCTGCAGCTCAGATAGAAAAAATTGTAAGCAAAATTGATTGGGATCTTTTGTTAAGCAACCAGCTTTCGCTTCGTTCTTTATCAATGGAAGAGAAAGGGGAATATGGTAAATACGCAATAGAGTTGCCTTATATAGACCACAAGCTCAAGTTGCCGGGCGGCATTTTAGACGGACAGGAGCTCTGGTTTAAGTTCGCCGAGCTTTATTACCCGGTGCATAATATCAAAGACTTCACTAAATTTTCTATTCCTTTTAAATGTGTTGCCTCTGATATTTCCACAGGCGAAGCTGTAGTGATTGATTCAGGCGATATCACTACGGCTGTGAGAGCAAGCATGGCTATACCTTCTGTATTTACCTCAGTTGATTATGACGGACATAAATTAGTGGACGGAGGAGTTACAAGAAATTTTCCGGTTATAGACGCAAAGCAAATGGGAGCTGATTTTATTATTGGAAGCAGCGTTACGACCGGCTTATATCCTGAAGAAAAATTAAAAACACCAGTGGATGTTTTATTGCAGCTTGTGTTCTTAAAGGAAGCTGAGGATTTTAAAAAAGAAGTACCGCTCTGTAATTTATTTGTATCGCAGCCATTGGAAAATTATTCCATGGGAAGCTTTAACAAGGCGGATAAGCTAATAGAAAGCGGTAACAAAGAAGGAAGAAAAATCTATCCGGTTTTAAAGCATCTTGCAGATTCTTTAAACAAAATTTATGGAACATTGATTGCCGATACAAACCGCCTTCCAAAAAGCGATTCAGTCTTTGTAAGCAGTAACGAAATTAAAGGCCTTAATAAAACAACCGAAACGTATTTCATTCATGCAATGGATTTTCATACCAATAAACTGTATTCGGAGCCCGAAATTTCAAAAGCGATTCGCCGGGTTTTTGGTACACGATATTACCGGAGCATAAATTATTTTTTGCAACCACAAGCCGATGGTTCTTCAAAAATCATTTTTGATGTAAAAGAAAATCCTTCCACGTATGCCAAGCTGGGCCTTCACTACAATGAATTTTCCGGTATCAGTGTAATCGCCAACTTAACCACCCGCGATTTTTTTACGCCTTATTCGAGAAGCCTGGTTACTTTAAATATCGGCGAGAACTTCAGGATACGTGGCGAGCACCTGCAATATTTTGGCAATAATAAAAACATAGCGCTTATACCTAAAATACAGGTGGAAAGTTATAAGATAGACAATTATGATGGTTATAATAAAAGCGGGCAATACAGGCTGTATTATTTTGAAGGTGAAGTGAAATCTGAGTATTCAGGGAGCCGCAGCTTTACAGCAGGTATGGGTACCCGGTATGAATCAATCAGGTTTAAGCCGCTTATACAATCACAGCTTGAGGCAAAAGGAAAAAATGATTTTTTAACATCGTTTGTATATTTCAATGCAAACACTTTGGACAAAAGTTTATATCCGAAAAAAGGAATTAAAATCAATGCTGAGCTCGGTGTTGTGTATAATCAAAACCCTAATGTGGATTTTTATATGGACGGAAACCTGTTAACAAACAGAGATTCCGCAGGAATAAACTATAGTAATTATCAACGAATGGTGTTGCATGCAGAAGCTTACACTCCAATAACAAAAAGACTTACTTTTCTTACTTTATTTCAATCAGGCATTAATTTTAATTACAAACAAAACCTGGTAAATAATTTTCAGATTGGAGGCTTAACCAAAACTATAAGAAACCAGGTTCTGTTTGCCGGGCTCAATGAAACCACTATAGACGCACCAAGTGTGGCGTCGCTGTTAATTGGTTTCAATTACCAGCTATCAAAAAACATCTACCTGATGGCTAAAGCAAATGCGCTTGTAAATAATTTTATCAGTGAAGACAGGAAACTGCAATTTGATAACTGGCTTACCGGCTACGCGGCTACGTTAGCCTACAATACTCCTATTGGCCCTTTGGAATTCAGCCTAACCTATAGTGATAATTCAAAGAAAGTATTGAGCTATGTAAATTTTGGTATTCCATTTTAGATCTCGGGAAATTAAAATAATAAAGTATGAAAATGACCCCTGTTTTATATATAGCCTTCTGGTCCGGGGTAGCCGTAACAAGCTTGCTTAGTATGCTGCTGAGCAATGCACAACGAAATGTAGAAGCGTTTTACAAATACGAACCTGGCTTATCCATTTTTTTCATAATTGTTTTTATTATTCTTAAGCGCTATTCAAAAACCAGGGAAAAGTAAATGATGCTTTATAACAATTGCAGTTTCGCTTGATCGCAGCCTTCGGCAAATTGAATTTTATCTTTAAGTTTTATCAATTAAGTCAAATGAAAATTAATTAGGAGTTAGTACTAACTAGAATCTATCATCCGAACCTCCATTGTATTGTGCCTGGCGGTGGCATTAATAAACAGGGTAAATGGAAACAGGCAAAGAGTGATGGAAAATACCTCTTTAATGTAAAGGCAATGAGCAAAGTGTTCAGGGGAAAATTTATTGCCTTGCTGAAAGAAAAATTACCGCAGCAGATGGATAAACAATTTATAGACGAATTGTATAAAAAAGATTGGTAGTGTATGCAAAGCGCCCTTTTGGCGGGCCGCAGAGTGTGGTAGAATATCTTGGCCGCTACACACACAATCCCGATAGCTATCGGGAAGCTATCAGCAATCACCGCATTAAAAATATTGAAGCAAGTAAGGTTACTTTTTCTTACAAAGATTAAAGGCAAAGCGCTGATACTAAAGAAATGGATTTAGAGCCATTAGAATTTATCCGCCGCTTTGGTATGCACATTTTGCCAAAAGGTTTTGTAAGGATAAGGCATTACGGCATCTTAAGCAGTATCTCAAAAGCCGCATGTGCGCTGCTTATAAAAGAACAGCTGCCGCCCATGCCGGAAATAAAAAATGTAAAACCCAAACGGGAAATATACAACCCGCTTCAATGCCCTTGTTGCAAAAAAAAACGATGCAAACTATATTGCGCTTCAACCGCCGGGGACCGCCGGATTACTGGCAGCAAATGGCAAAGAATATTTTGGAATGTATTGTTTAAAAGATGGCTGTTAAAAGCGGCGGGAAATACCTATGCAAACAACTTGAAAAATATATAAAATTTAAAAGCTTTGGCAGCTAAAATGACCAGAACAAGACTTAAAAGAAATGCAGGCCCTCAATATTACACCAGGTAACTGCTATTTTTTCAAAAAGAAGTGACCTAACACCCACCCATAGCCGCAAAGTTCATCCAACTCAAATCCCATAGCTTATAAAAGATTGGTCACCGGTTCCGTACAACATAGGACTTCATCGGAGGCACTGCGTGCCCTACGAAGTCTTATTTGTTGGCTGTAGTGCTTTCTACTTTTTCAGTTTGCTTTCTTCGTCAGCTAAATGTTGTAAGTAGTAACAGTAAATCAATTCTCCTTTGCGAATGCTTGATAATCTGAAAAATTCATTGGAAGCATGCCACTTTTCGTCAGCTTGTTCAAAACCTAATGAATAGGGATAAATTCCCAACGTTTCTTTAATATCAATCAAGGGTCTGGTAGAAAAACCTGCACCAATTTGCAATGGCTGCTTACCATAAATTTTGAATAAAGCATCGGATACATAATTATAGGCTTTAGTGTCCGCAGGAAATTTTATAGGGCTTGAATAGCCTGTACTATATTTATAAGTAACCGATGCTCCAACAGGACAATTTTTGTTGATATGCTTTACAATCAAATCAATAATTTCTTTACCCGATTGATTGTTTACCAATCTGCAGGTAATTCTTGCCATTGCATTACCAGGGATAATATTTGAACGTCCTTCTGCTGCTGTATAACCGCTTTGCATACCTGTTATTTCAAGCGTAGGACGATACCAAACCCGTTCAAGTGGCGAAAAAGTAGTGTCACCTGCTTCTGCTGTTGTGCCTAACAATTTCATATCCTCAGATTTATCATAAGCCACTTTTTTTATCATTTCTTTTTCTTCTAAAGTGGCTGGTACTACTTTATCATAAAATCCCTCTACTGTTACATTTCCTACTTTGGTATAAAACGAAGCTATGATTTGAGACATTATTACTGCAGCATTGGGGGTTTTTCCACCAAACATTCCCGAATGTGCATCAATATTGGCTGTTTTTACATTAAATTCCAGGGTTGCTGAACCTCTTAAGCTCATCAGAATTGACGGAGTAGTTTCGCTGTATTGGCTACCATCAGCATTTAAAGCAAAATCCGCTTTTAATAACTCTTTATTTTTCGTAATAAAATTCTTGAAATTTGGGCTACCTATTTCTTCTTCACCATCAAAAATAAACTTTACGTTTACAGGCAATTTACCATCTGTATGTAACATAGTTTCTACTGCCAA
Source organism: Bacteroidota bacterium (assembly GCA_030948465.1). Taxonomy (GTDB): domain Bacteria; phylum Bacteroidota; class Bacteroidia; order Chitinophagales; family Chitinophagaceae; genus Ginsengibacter. The sequence continues at coordinate 2,528 of JALZAJ010000267.1, read as the reverse complement.
AATAGTTATCATAACGCCACTTTTATCATCACTTGCACCACGTCCAAATATTTTACCGTCCATTACCTTTGGTGCAAAAGGTGGATTATCCCATTCCGATTCTTTTACTGGTTGCACATCATAATGAGCATAAATTAAAACTGTGGGTTTGCCTGGTGCCTTATCCCAACATCCATATACATAAGGATTTCCGTCACTCGGTAATGTTTGTGCCGTTGTCATTCCAATGGCTTTTAATTTATTTACTATCCATGCAGCGGCTTTGTCAACATCTGGTTTATTTGCTGGAATAGAAGATATGCTTGGAATAGCTATCAACTCCATAAATTCTTTTAAGTGTGCATCATTATTTTCATCAATATACTTTTCATAAGATGTCAAGGACGATTTTACTCGCTCTTTCTTTGAAGGTTTAGAATTATTATTCTGGGCTGTCAAATTTGTATTAAGCAATAGATTTAAGCCAACAAAGATTGAAAAGACTAACGATTTTGAAATTGTCATTATGATTATTTTTTTGAGTTTAGGACGAGACACGGTTTAAAATGGCTGGTAACGTTAGGGCTTTGTGCAGGCGGGATAATAGAATTCCGTCTACCGGAACCATAGCCAAATTTATAATAAAAAGTTCATTGTTATTACTATTGCTCAACAGAGTCACGTCAGATAGAACTGTTGCTGAAAGCTGCACCAATGCTGATTTTTAGCAGTTCTGCCCCGCTTGCGCAAAACTGCTTGTTATATGCCGACCTAGTCAACTTTTACGATATAAGTTTCTTTTTGATCTATTCGATTTTCTGTGTAACCCTTCGGTGATTCGCCCCTCGAGTTCGCAGGTATTTCAAGGTAAATGTCTTTATTGCAATCTTGGTTTTTATATCTATACTCAATTGTCGAGAAAGGGAAGTTCACTATTTTATTGGGACATCCATCTACAATATTTTGACCGCCTCCAAGATCAAGACTATATACACCTTTTTCTTTTGGGATGATTCCAATTTTGAAGTCAACGTTGTTGTTAGCGTTACAACCGAATCCAAATCGAGCACTTGTTCCATAATCGCCAAGGTAAAGACTTTGATTTACTATATTTCCAGAAATAAAATCGCAAAACCCACCGGAAGGGTTAACTGGAGCATCGTATCTGGAGTTAAATGCAATTTGAATTCCAATTCCCAAAGTGTCTGCCGAAATATATTGGCTTGATTTCTGGTCAAATAATTTCTTAGTCGGGTTAACATATTGAATCCATATCGTGTCACCAACCTTGTAACTTTTTTGCGCGGGAAACAAATCAACCTTTTCGATAAAGTTGTACTCAAAAACTATATCGTTTTTACGACATTGAGTTGCCATACAGATTACAGTTATAAAGAAAAAGGTAATTGTTATTTTAACATTGTGTATCATAAAGGATGGCATATAACGTTGAGTATTGCTGCAGGTGGGGAATTCATTGAACGTCCCGCCGGAACTGCTGCTCAATATTGTTTTAAAAGATGAAGATAAGAACTTTTGCTCGGCTTTGTTCGTCTGCTGGAACTGTTGCTGATAGTGAACTACAGCCGAAGATACCAACGTCAAGCCCCACTTGTAGCAATACTTGTGTTGCAAGCAGTATTGGTCAGAGTTTTGCATTTATAAGAACTTCAATATTTTTTTCCTGTTGTTTTTCTCCCTCTTTTGTAAATGCAGTTTTATTATAAATCATATTTCCCTTTTTGTCAAAAATGAAAATAGTTGGATAACCTGAAAACCCAAATATATTGTCAGGATATTGTGTATAGTCATTTTCCTTTGTCCTTGGTTCACCGTGTCCACTAAAACCCACTTTTGCCTTCTTAAATGAGGTCATTTTTGAAGTAGTACCTTTTAAAAAGTAAACTGGCAACTTAAATGTGTCCAACAAAGCAAGTGTCTTAAAATAATCATAAGTATCATTGGTAGAAGTATTTCTATTTTCTATTAACGGTCTTACGAATGCACTATCTGTTAATGTAATTGTCAGAAAGGCAACGTTTGAATTATTTTTGTATTTAGCATAAAGTTTATGCAACATATTCATTTCTGCAAAACAAGGTCCGCAAGGAATAAACCAAAAGTCAATAAATGTAACCTTGTTATTGCTTATGGCTTTTAAATTCGTCGTGTCGCCGTTTATGTTGTAAATGGGAAATTGTGGAATTATTTTTACTGGTTTCCTCAGGACTTTTTGTCCAAACAAAGCTATTGTCAAAAGTGTAAATGTTGTAACTATTAGGATCTTCATAATATTGCTTGCAACGTGAGGCATTGGCGATGGCAGGGCTTTTGAAATACATCTGCTTGTGCCGAGGCTGATTAAAAAACTGTAGACGAAGTTATGTACAAAAGCCAAATTGCTAACGTTCAGCCGGAACTGTTGCTGATAGCGAGCTACAGCCGATGACATGCACGTCGCCCCCTGCTATTGCCAATGCAATTGTTATGTGATGTTATCAGTTTATAAACTGTCCACGAATCCATAATGTTCAACTTCTTTTTGTCCG
>JALZAJ010000261.1 GCA_030948465.1 Bacteroidota bacterium | reverse complement strand
AATTGTAAGGGAATAATTGACGATTGAGCATCCGGGACGTGGGAACGAAGATTTGCCGTAGCTGTAGCAATTACGTGAAGCGTGGTATCAGCAGGCGCCTCCCATTTTACTTCGGCGTTTTCAAATTTATTTTTGGCCAAAATAGAAGTGGCAAAGAATTGTTGCTTTAATGCTAACCAATCAAGAGGTTTATCAAATTTTTTATCATCCGATTTTCCTGTAGCAAGGTGTTCAAAATCATAGTCACCATTTTCCACGTATGCAATATGAGATTGTTGCGTCTCCCATTCTATGTCCTTTTCTAATTTATTAGCTTTTGCCTGCCATAAAAGATTTATCGTATTATTGGTTAATAATCTGTTTCCACCTTCAAGTTTTATATTGAAGTCAATCATATAACCATCGGGCGAAAGAATATACTGATGCTCAATTTTTTCCCCAATTTTAGTTTGCAGAAAATAACTGAAAGAAATTTCTCCATCCTTTGCAGTTTGTGGCGAGGAAGATGTAAATAACAGATCCGAAGTTTGAGCGGTTTGATTTGCCCCGACATTTACTGCATAGGAGATATTATTAAAAGTGCCGTCCTGAAGAATAAGAGGTTTTTTATCAAACGTTTTGAAGTTTTTCAGTTCGATTTTTTTGGGCTGACCTCCTTTATTGGAAAAGGTAATTTTTAAAACTTTATTCTCAAGGGTAACCAATTGTTCTTTACCAGTAGAATCCTGGATAATGTTTGACGGTAAGGTAATGGATGATTTTATTACAGTATCGGAAACCAGTGTATTAGGTGCAGAAATATCCACATTTGGCTTCAATCTGTTAATTGAATCCTGCTGGTGTTGCCTGTCTTTTTCCAGCGTCAATTGTCCCTGTTTGGTGTAGTAAAAATATCCAAAAAACAATAGAGCCAATAATACAAATCCAATAACTGTATTCCTATCCATTCCCATATTTAAAAATTATTCCAAAAGACTTCTTTGGAGGTTGCAAATGTACACAAACTTTATAGTTTGCATTTCTTTCGCCGTATGCATGACATAGAAATGCCCCCGTTAAAGAGGGCATTAATAATAAAAATGAATTATTTTTTCGCAGACGATCCCTCGGCTTTTGCCTCCGGTGCAGCTTTGGCAGCAGGAGCAGCGGGAGCTACTTTGGCAACCGTGGCTTCCTCTTGCTTAAGCTGGCGGGTCATTGTAACTGAGGCGATAGGAATGCGGGGTGAATTAAGTATTTCCATGTTATCTACTTTTACATCCTGCACTCTCACGTTTTCATTTAATTTAAGATCAGTAAGATCCATCTCTATGTGTTCTAACAAATATTCGGGAACAGTTTTTACTTTTAAGGATTTCATTTTAACCGCCAACTTTCCTCCTTCTTTAACCCCTGCGGGCACTCCGGTAAATTTAAGAGGAATCGAAACGGTTACTTTTTTATTACCAACCAACTCAAGGAAATCAACGTGGGTTAAGTTATCGCTAACTTTATCAAACTGTAGGTCTTTCAACACACATTTATAAGAAGTTCCGTCAACTTTAATTTCTGCAAGCATAAAATCGGGAGTATAAACAATGCTTTTAAAAGCAGTTGCCGGGGCAGAAAAATTAATTTCTTTTGCACCTCCGTAAATTACACCTGGCACTTTTTCCTCAGAGCGAAGCTGGCGGGTGGCTGATTTGCCGAATTCGGTCCTGAGTTGTCCTTCGATAGTAATTGTTTTCATTATAGTATTTTTTTGAGGCGCAAAGGTAAGGAAATTAGTTAAAAGTTTCGGTTGAAAAGTTTACAGTTCGTCATTGCGCTTCAAAGATTGATTTAGCTGGCTTCCACATCAAACTCTTGTAACTGAATATGCAAGTGCTTAATTGTTTAACCATTTAATTTTATCGGGCTGCGGCCCAAATTTTAGCAAGGTTGTCAACCTTTAACATGTTTATTTCAATTTTAAATCTCAATTTTTAAGGTTGACAATTTTAAATCCAGAGCGAAAATCTGGCCTGCAGCCATTTTATCTATTGAACTCGTGGATTATTTTTTTTAAGTATTTTGCTTCGAAGAAAAAGACTGTTTATACTTTTGTTTTCATAAGCATTTCGTATTGCGATCGCAAATAAGTCTGCTACTGATACAATTTTCAATTTGTCCAATTTTCCTTTTACAGGAATTGTATCGCAAACTACAAGTTCTTCCAAAGCGCTTTTTTCGATATTTTCGTAAGCATTCCCACTCAGCACAGGATGTGTACAAAAGGCGCGAACGCTTCTGGCTCCTTTCTCTTTTAAAAGACCTGCGCTTTTAGCAAGTGTTCCGCCGGTATCGCATATATCGTCCATCAATACAATATCTCTGTCTTCAACATCTCCTATAACCACCATACTGGAAATTTCGTTAGCTCTCTTACGGTGTTTATCGCAGATAACCATCTCAACTTCGAAATAACTGGCTAATTCGCGTATGCGGTTTGCGCTTCCCACATCCGGTGCGGCGAATGTAAGATTCTCGAGATTTAAATCTTCGATGTATGGAATAAAGATGGCAGAAGAATCAAGATGATCTACCGGTATATCGAAATAACCTTGTATTTGCGGTGCGTGAAGGTCCATTGTTATAACTCTGTCTGCACCCGCAGCAGTAAGCATGTTAGCAACTAACTTGGACCCAATCGCTACTCTTGGTTTATCTTTTCGATCCTGCCTGGCGTAACCAAAATAGGGAATTACGGCAATTACTTTATAAGCGGATGCTCTCTTAGCAGCATCAATCATTAATAATAGTTCCATCAGGTTATCGGTAGGAGCAAAAGTGCTTTGCACGAGAAATACAAACTGCCCCCTGATGCTTTCATTATAATCTACGCCGATTTCCCCATCGCTAAATTTTTGAATGTTTATTTTGCCAAGAGGCTCTCCAAATCTCAGCGCAATTTGCCTTGCAAGATATTGTGAACCAGTTCCGGAAAAAATTTTTACATCAGGATGCATCTTGTATCTATTGATGAAAGCAAATAGTAAGAGTGGCGAAATTATAATTAATATTGCTTGTATATCAACTAAAACTATGGAAAGTTATAACAAGTCTTCCACGTCAATTAAAAACTGGGCAGTGGATGATCGTCCGAGGGAAAAGATGCTCAACAAAGGGAGAGAGAGTTTGAGTGATTCCGAGCTACTTGCCATTCTAATAAACACAGGAAGCAGAACAAGAAGTGCCGTTGACCTGGCGAAAGAAGTGCTTTCCCTTGGCAAAAATAATCTTGACAGGCTCGGCAAATTATCGCTAA
>JALZAJ010000258.1 GCA_030948465.1 Bacteroidota bacterium | reverse complement strand
GTGTTTAGGTGTAATTTATAAGGGGATTTGCCGAAGAAGTCAGGTTTTTGTTGCGGCCTGAAGTGATCCCTTAACTTTTAGAAAGTTGGTCAGAGCTTCTAAACAAGGTTGAAGCTTCCATAATTTTCCAAAAGTTTTGCAGGCACCATTCCAAATTTAATTTATCTACCTCAATAAATATTATTCCATGATTTTTAGCAACTGTGGGTGTTCTTAAAAAACACTTCACCCCTGTAGATCCTCACGCCGCCGTTGTTGCGGGTTTCGTGCGCATGGTTTTGCAGCCTGGCAGCCACCAGCAACTTGTAGGGAGGTATGAACTAAACAGTAGTTAAGCTTTTAGTACCTTAAACTTTCAGCCTTCGTGGGTGTTCCACTTTTTCGCAAGCCACACCAGCCACTCGTGAAAGCCGCTGCCTGCTGCCCAGCAGCGAACCGTTCTAATATCTTTATTGAATTCTCAAACTGTTTTGCTCTATCCCAATCCACGTTGTAATGCCACCCTGAAAAAACAACTGGGCATTGGTTGCAAGCGATAGTGCAGCTTGCAGATTACCTGCTGTAACGCTTTCCGCGACCGCCAGTGTCTTGCGTTTCTTTAGCAAAATTTTACCTGCTTCATCAATATTTTTTATGTCCCTCGCCATAGCTTCTTTATTATAAATCTCCTGTTACAAACCTTTAGCCGGAATGAGACATTATAGCTGCATGCTCCCGTCGTTTTCGTATTCCAAATAAATGGCCAGAATTTTACGGGTCGTTTTGCCTAAAAAAATAAGTACACATTTATTTGTAATCGTACACCAAATAACCCCACGGCTGAATACTGAACGGATGTGTTTCATTTATTTTTTCCGAAGCGCCGGTAAACACATTTAGCGGATTGCCGCTAAGCGAAGGATCTTTTATTGTAAAGTTCTGCGACTGATTCGACAAATTTAAAATCACAACAACCTTATGTTTTCCGCTTTCCCTTAGATAAGCAAAGATGGCCTGATCATTTGCTGTAATTAATTTTTTGTAGGAGGCATTAGCCGCAAGGGCAGGATTATTTTTACGAAGATGAAGCAGCATGCTGTAGAATGGCGCCATGTCATATTTATCCCAGGTGATGGGATCCTTCACAAAAAATTTCAATCGTTTTTTATTTGGAATTTCCTGCCCGCTATAAATAAGCGGAATGCTTTGATACATCGTTTGTGTAAAAACCGCTAACGCTTTATAGGCATCTCCGAATCTTTCAAATTCTGTTCCTTCCCAGCTATTCCAGTCATGATTGGTGGTGAAATATAACCGATAGGCATCTTTAGGAAAGCGCTGAATATCATAATTGATAATAGAGTCAACCTGAAGAAGGGACAGTTTACCTGCGTACATTTTTATAAATCCTTCCATTACGGACCATGCATAGGTTTCATCGAAGCCTGCATCATGCAAAGCGGGAGTTTCTGCCTCGGCAAGCATGAAAACATTTTTCATTTTCTTTAGTGAATCAATACATTCTTTCCAGAAATCTACCGGTGGCCCATCTGCCACGTCGCAGCGAAAACCATCGATATCACTTTCTCTTATCCAAAATTTCATGGCGGCGATCATACTGTCCCGCAACTCCCTGTTATCATAATTTAAATTACGCGTATCATCCCAGTCAGCCGTATAAACCGTATTGCCATTTTTATCTCTTTTATAAAAATCCGGATGCTCCTTCATCCAGTGATTGTCCGGCGAGCTATGATTAGCAACCCAATCGGTGATCACTTTAAAACCCATGCTGTGAGCGTGTTTCACCAGTTCTTTCCAATCTTCCATGGTTCCAAATTCAGGATTGAGCGATGTATAATCCCGGGACGCATAATAGCTTCCTAACTCCGTACTATTCATTTTTCTATTTTCAAAACCGATGGGCGTCAGTGGCATAAACCATAAAATTTCAACACCCATAGACTTCAATCGCGGAAGATGTTTTTCGAAATCTTTTATTTTGGACGACGCAGAATACTGCCGCAGATTCACTTCATAAATATTACTTTGCCAGCTCCATGGAGGATGACGGTTTGTTGCTGCCCCGTTACTATTATTTATTGCTGGTAAAATTTTCAGAGAACAGGAAACAGAAAATAAAATGCTACAGACAAGAATGGAAATTATAAAAGTGTTTTTTTTCATGATGATTCTATAAATAAAAAAATGAGTGGGTAATTTATTCTTTTCGCCCTTTTAAAAATATTAGTTCGCCGATGGCTTTGTTGACATTCTCCTGATATGCCATCCGGAGGAAAGCCATATCCAGTTAGCTGTATATTCTCCTTTCAGCCGGAACGTGTCATTAGCGGGCGTAACTACCACCTGGCGGTACGTTCCCTTTTGAAAGGCGCTATCACCATTTACCTGCAAAAGGTTTGTGACAGAGGATTGCAAGAGCACTTTAAAATTTTTAAACGAAGATAAAAATCGCCTTATGGAATCCCTGCCATGTGCCACATCACCCAGATCGCCTTCCGGAGCGTATAACAATGAAATAGAATCAGCATCCATTTTTTGAATCAAACGATCATATTGGTTCATCGCCAGTTCAACTCCCTTTTTATTATGGTTACCCGTGCAGGAAGCAATGAAAATTATTGCTGCGCAAAAAATAATATTTTTCATTTGACTAATTCATTTGTCCC
>JALZAJ010000019.1 GCA_030948465.1 Bacteroidota bacterium | reverse complement strand
ATTTTCCATCCACGATAATGACCCGGTGATATATCCAAATTCGCAAATAAGATAATCTGGTTTTGAATCATTATTAAGATCCGTTTCAGTAATTTGAACAGGTCGTTGAAGGCTGTCAAAAAGCGGCACGGAATCTATTTTGAATTTTCCATTTTCTAAAGGATACATTAATTCTCCTTTGCCAAATCTTCCGTTATTAGGATTTAGCACTCCAATATTACAGGCAAGGTATTTTCCATTATTAAATTCAAGATCAACAATCGGCCCGTAATTATGCACCGAATCTTCTATCCTTAATTTACTGTCGAAAAAAAAAGTGGCCCTTTTTTTTATATCGCTGACGATCAAAAAATGAGGTGTATTATTCGTATCAATTTTTATGTAGGAGGTGGCAGGATCAGCATACGAAAGGGCTGGTAATTCGATTTTAAAAGTTTTAAGATCTTTATTAATTGCCACCGCTCTATGCTGGCCAGGCATAGAATCAGGCGATGTCGCGGTATAATAATCGATGATGTTTTGCCATTCTATAAAATTTAATACCGGCTTTTTTGGATAAAAATTGTTACCGATGTTCTCATCATTTTTAGCGGAAGGGTACTGCTCGAAGCCATAAAAAAAGATGCCTAACCTGGGGCCCATATTTGGAAGAATCCCTTTCTCCCATGATGCTGAATTTGCGAGGTTAGGATTGGGCAGTAAGTGACATGACTGGCAATATCGCTGCGCTAAAATTTCTCCTTTTTCTATGCTCGCATAAGAAACATTTTCGTGGCTTTTATTTCTGTGATATTTTTTTTGACAGGAAAATAGAATGAAAGCAAAAAATATGAAAAGAAGTTTTTTTTGCGGGCAAAAAATTCGCAGAAGCATTCTATGCATTTAATAAGGGAGTTCCGGTTATAACTTTATTGTTCTTACGTTTCCATCCGAACTTTTTATTTCCACAGATATCATGTTACTATCAACATTTAGAAAACGCCCCGATTGTGATAAAAACGAAGATCCATAATCAATATTAACCCGTCTTGATCTGCCATTTTTATAAAATATTTTAGCGCTCACATCCTTTGGCTGAAGTTTTAGGATAGTTACATTTTCTTCGAGTTTGTAAACTTTTAAGGGACCTTTATTTTGGCTGGCGGCAAGCAACACTTTCCCAGACGGATTTTGAAATTTTATCAACGCTTTGCCATTGCCCGGTATAAACCACCCGCTTTGTAAAACAGACTGCGGAGCAAAGCCTCCCTGGCCATTTCCCTTTAAAAGAATTCCGTTACAGGCATCATATCGTCCCACTGAAACTTCAGTGCCATAATCATTTCCATTTATTAGCAGATCAAGATTTCCATCTCCGTCAAAATCTTCGGCCAGCATTCCATTCATGCATGAATATTGAGCGGCAGAGGGAAGCGGGTGAATTTCAAATTTTCCGCCACCCATATTTTTTATATAACTGTTGCTAAAATCGTTTGCCTGCAAAACCAATGCATCTTTCATTTCATCCGCTGTAAACATTTTACTAAAAGGAACCGAGGCATACGATTTATAATTTTGATACTTTGCCCTGAAAGATATTATTTGCTTAGTCATATCATCTCTTGTATGAACCGGAAATTCTTGCTTTGACGTATCGGTTTGTGAGGCCGGCAGATATATCGTGGGTATGGCATCATAGCTTCCATTATTATCAAAATCTTTGGCATATATCTTTACGGGATATTTATCACTGGCTTTATAAAAAGAATTCAGTCCTAAGTTTCCTGCAATAAAATCAATGTCACCGTCATTATCAAAATCACCCGGAACGATACTTGACCACCACCCTATTTTATTATTTATTCCTGATGCAGCGCTGATATCTTTAAAAATCCCTTTATCATTTTTTAGGAATTTTATTGGCATCCATTCGCCCGTAAGCACAATATCTACCCAGCCATCATTATCAAAATCGGTCCATACCGCATCGCATACCATTCCGATCTTGTTTAAAGCAGGTGCAACGCTTGCCGTAACATCCGTAAATTTTACCACTCCGTTTTTTGAATCATTTCTATAAATAAAACAAGAAACGGGTTGGGGATATTTCCCCGGATCAACTCTCCCTGCGATAAAAAGATCGGGGTCTCCATCGTGGTCAAAATCTGCCACCCTCACGCACGACTTACTGGTGAAGTTTTGAGGCAATGCAACGGTATCAATAGTGAAGTTTCCTTTTCCGTCATTGATATAAAATTTATCCTTATAATTCTTTGAATTTTCCGGAGCTTCATAACCGCCACTGGCGATATACAGGTCTAAATCTCCATCGCCGTCGGCATCAAAAAGGCTAATGCCCATATCGATGGATTGAAATGTTGAATCTCCCGCGGCAAGTTGCGGCAATACTTTTTTTATGAACTTACCCGAAGGTTGCTGGAGCAGAATTACTGCTGGCTGAGTTGTATTTCCACCAACGATTATATCTTCCAGACTGTCGCCGTTTACATCTCCTGCTGCAAGGGCGGGACCATATTCAGTAAATTTATGCGGTAATAATTTCTGAATATTAAAATCTATAAAGTCCTTTTGCGTATGATTGTATTGAAGATTTAGGGAATCGGTTATATCTGTAAATAAAGCTTTTTTATCTATTTGGGAGAGGTTCCAGCTATATGGCTCGCGGGCGTTTTTTATATCAACTTTTAAAACCTGGTCAACTTTCACATTTACTAAAACCTGTTTATTTCCATTTGGCCATTTTACTACAACGGAATCAAGCGATGTTACATTTCCTAAGCCAAAATGCGGTTCTTGCTGAATGGACGATAAATATCCCCTATACGGATTTTCTTCATAAGCCTGCAATTTCCCCTGGTAATAAATTTCTATCCAGGTGCCAAGGCCATTACGGTTTAATGAATCACCTGAAAGCTTCAGCGATAAGAAATGATTAGCATTTTTGGAATCATGTGAGCTGGTGTTTTCGTAAAGAAACGCTTCATCATTAATGTTATTTACGATTACATCCATATCTCCGTCGTTATCCAGGTCGGCGTAAGCGGCGCCATTTGAAAAAGATGGCGTAGTAAGACCCCAGTCAACTGTAACATTACTGAAAGTTACATCGCCGTTATTATGAAAACCATAATTGTGAATTTTTACCTCTGGTATTTGTCCTAACGTATATTCCATACCGGCAACGGAGTATGATGAACCGCGGAAAGCCACAAAATCATGATCAGTAACGTCTTTAGGAAAACCGTTAGTGATAATTATATCACGAAAACCATCATTATCAAAATCAGTAACCAGGGGCGTCCAACTCCAGTCAGTTTCAGAAATACCGGCAAAATAAGCTACATCACTAAAAATGGGATCACCAATTGAATCCTGTTTATTGATGCGCGGTCCCTGGTTAAGCTGCAGAGTATTTCTTACATATTGATATTGATAGCCAAAAAGATCATTATTTAGATAGGTTTGATAACTGTTTGCATTCATCATCATTTTCTTCCGGTAATTATCTTCCGGGTTCATGTCCAGCTCAATTACATCAGAAAGCCCGTCATTATTGATATCGATAACATCCTGCCCCATCCCATTCGCCGAGGTATGTTTAAAATAAGATGAAGCCTTGTCAGTAAAGGTGCCATCGTGATTATTAATATAGAGAAGATCATTTGAAATAAAATCGTTGGTCACAAAAATATCTTTATAACCATCTTTATTAAAGTCCGCAATGGAAACTGAATGCCCGTAGCCTTCTATCGTTATTCCCGCTTCTTTTGAAACATCAGTAAACACAGGATGTTTTAACTGCGGATTCCAATCATTGCGATAGAGCCTGCCCGTGCTGGGATGTGTACCATTAGTAATCTTTGGGCGAAAAGCGGATGGGTTATCTTTTTTTAATATCTCGTTTACCACAAGGTACATGTCCAGGTCTCCATCATTATCGTAATCGAAGAAGGCGGCCATGGTGGAATGGGTGGTATCATTAAGCCCATATTCCGCGGCCATCTCTTTAAAAACCGGTACGCCGTTTTTATCTAATCCCTGGTTTATGTA
>JALZAJ010000235.1 GCA_030948465.1 Bacteroidota bacterium | reverse complement strand
TTAGACGCAGATTATTTCCAACTCAAATTCCCATAGTTCACAAAAAATCAATCACCGGTTCCGTACAACATGTGACTTTATCGGAGGCACTGCGTGCCCGACGAAGTCTCATTTGTTGTGTGTAGTGCTCCTATTCATTTAGCATGTTCTGAATTTCATTTTTCAAAATCGGAATATGCTTGATTACAATACCCCAAATTATGTCGTCAGAAACTGTATCATAACCATGAATTATTCTGTTTCGTGTATCAACTATTTTTCTTGCATTTGAAAATTCAATTGCTTCGTCTTTAATCAAAATTCTATTCATTGCTTCACCTATAATTTCAACGTTTCGTTCAATAGCACGTTTTGTTCTTAGATCTTTTTGATATGCAATAAAGTCTTTTGGTCTGTCCACCAAAAATGTTTCTATTTCTTTTATTGCATTTAAAATATCGTAAAGCCAGGTTTTTATTTCAATGTCCATAAATAAGTTGTCTCTGTTTGTCAATACCTTCCCGAAAATATGGATTTTTTATAGCTTTTTCTTCTAACAAGTCAACTGGCTTTTTGAATACATCTTCTAGAGAAAATTTGAAGTCATAATAATTGTCGGCATATTGAACAGTATCAATTGGTTCAAAATTTACAATCAAATCAATATCGCTTTCGTTATTAAATTTTTCTGTCAAAGCCGAACCAAATGCAAATAGTTGTTTTACGTTGTATTTTACGCAAAGACTGTTTATATCAGTTATATGTTCTTCAATTACTGTCATGCAACAAATTTAAGCAGAAATAAAGCAAGATAAAATTACTCTTTGAATTGCAAGGTGTCAAATCGCATTACTACCAACGATAGGTATTGCTGAAGGCAGGGCATTCAATGAACTTCCCGCCCGGAGCTACCGCTGATTTATAATTTATTGATGAAGTTAACAACAAAAGTTGATAAGAATTCCTTCTGCCCGAACGCAAGATGACCAAAGAACTAAAGTTGACAAAATGCAGGTCAGCCCTGCTTTTAGCAATACATTTGTTGTACGTTCGTGGCATTTACCCAAAGCAAAAATTTTTATTTCAGAACGTACTTTATTCTTTTACTATTTTGAATTGTTCATGATTACTATTACCATCAATAGTTATCATTAATATCCCTTTAGGAAATTGAGATAATGATAATTTTAGTTCTTGTCCTGCAATAAAGTTTTGCCTGGTGCAAACGAAATGAAATATAATTTATCATTATCATGAAATTTATATTTACGGCTCATAAGCTAATGTAAACAATATTTTATTGTCTATTTTATTAGGGTCCGCCTTAGACGAAGATCTAACAATTGTTATTGATAATTCAAAACCTCTTTTTGCAAGCGGCACAAGCTGATGCTTGCGCCAACAGGGGGACACCCGCCAAGGAGAGGGTATTTCTTACTCATTCATAAATTTAAGGAATGGCTTTGTAAAATAGTAATCAATATTCTAAGCACAGATACGCCAACACTACATTACCTTAGCTGCATAATCTGCGCCGGTGGGGGGTCTTATTTGTTAGCGGCAGTCTTGTCATTTAAAGGATTTAAATACCAAAGTTATTTATGATGATGCTTACTATTTTGATAATGCTCTCTTAAAAGGTCTCTTCCAAAATCGCCATTAAAATCACGCCATACCGTATGAATATGATTAGCATTATTTTGGGTGTTATCAAACTCTATTAAAAAACTTTTTCCCTGTATCCTGTAGTAGTGAGGTTGTCCCGGTGCTAAACCGCCTGCCCATCCGAATCTTATATCATTAAAATTTTCCGAAACAATTCGCTTCATCCTTGTTTTAGCAATTTCATTTGGCATGGAAGAGAGATAAGCAACAATTAATTTATTTAGAATTGCTTTTTGTTCAAGCGACATATTGTTGGCTAATATGCCAACAGCGTTAAGCGAGCCAACCTGCGCAGAGTTTGTTGTAACAATGTCAGTGAAGGCTTTTAATTGAAAAATTGCTTTTGACCTTTGTTCATCTGTAAGCATATTTATTAATTCAAATCCAATATCTTCTTCGTCTTTTATTATTCGCCTTCCTGTATTTTGTCCGCCTTTTATTTCAGCAGGATAAATTCCAAAAAAGAAGGGAGCAAATGCTAATTGATTGTTTACAATTGTAAAATTAAGAGCGACATGATGTCCGCTGAATTTCCATCCCCATACACTATCCGTTCCTGGATTACCGTAAAATGCTACATAATAATTTTCAGGAATTCGATTTATATTATTAGGTTCTATCTCTTTTAAATAATATTCATTGTTCATTATGTTCTGTGTTCTTGTATAACCTTTGTCACTTAAAAAGTTTTTGAGCAATGCATAGATGTTTTTTTTCTGTGCGCTATTTAAGTCTTTTAAACAAGCGCCTTGCCTTGCAACCATAGTGGCGGGAAGATAGTGCCAGTCATAACGTGACATCTCGTCAAATGCAAAAACTGATTTTACTTTTTGTGCGCTGTCTAAAGATTTTATACAGGTTAACGCAAGAGATGAGCCTGCAGTGTTATTCTGTGCTGTTAAATAGAAAGGAAAGAATAATAGTAAAAAGAATATTCTCATATAAATGATTTTGTTAGTTAAGATTGCAGCTAAGGTACACGGCTTGGCGATGTGGCGGTATTTGAAAATCGTCAGCCCGTAACCCCCAGCTATACTTAGTATACTCATAACCGTTAGTTGCGCTATCCTTAGTTTGCTCCAAAGGAGTTCATTCGAACAACTAAGGATTTACAAACATTAAATCTATAACAAAAATTCTACCTTAATGAGCCCGGAGTTTCCCATATTGCCTAAGATAAATATTTATTCGGAAATGTCGGGTGGGGACTCCCGCCAAGGAGAGGGTTAACAGTTAGGCCCAATTTAAAACACCATACCATTGGCATCCCTAAATAAAATTAGTAACCTGCTGCCATACCGTCTTTTCTGGGGTCTGAAGCACCATAATAAACTTTATTTACCGGGTCGTATTTTATGCACTGATATCCTCCAAACATACCGGGCAAGCCATGAGCAATATCGAAATGTCGTAGTTTTATCAGGCCTACTATGGTTTCCTGTGAAAATCCCGATTCCAGCAGAATCATTTCCTTTTCTTTTGGTTCACCTGAAGGTGATGATAACCCTGCCACATCAATACGTGGTGCATCCCCGGCTTCCTGTATGCTCATGCCAAAATCAATAACGTTCATAAGTATTTGCACTTGGCCCAGAGGTTGAAAAGGTCCTCCCATCACTCCAAAACTCATATATGGTTGGTCATCTTTAGTAACAAAAGCCGGAATAATGGTGTGAAATGGACGCTTATGGGGAGCATAGGTATTGTTCTCTCCTTCCCTTAAGTTAAATGAGGCACCACGATTCTGTAAAGCAAACCCTAAACCATCCGGAACCAGTTTGGATCCATAGCCTGCATAATTACTTTGTATTAGCGAAATCATATTTCCGGCTTCATCAGCCACAGTCATATAAATAGTTTCTCCGGTTTTAAGCAAAGAATCTCCACTTGTGAATCCAGGTGAGGCCTCCTCTGGATTAATTAATTTACTGCGCTCTTTTGCATAAGCCTTAGAAATAAGCTGCTTTACCGGAATTTTCACAAAATCAGGGTCGGCATAAAACTTTGCCCTGTCTTCGTATGCCAGCTTTGCTGCTTCAGTAAATAAATGAATATGCTGAGGGCTGCCATAACCAACTTTACTCAAATCAAATTGTTCCAGAATATTTAGCATTTGCAGTACTGTAATACCCTGCCCGTTCGGCGGCAACTCCCATACTTTGAAGCCTCTATAGGTCGTAAACTCAGGCTCCACCCAGGTGGAAGTGTGGTCGGCTAAATCCTTGTAAGAAAGAAAGCCACCCATCTTTTTCATAAAGGAATCAATAACTTTTGCGATCTCTCCTTTATAAAAAACGTCCCGACCGCCCTTGGCGATTTTTTCCAGTGAAGCGGCTAATTGTGGGTTTTTAAAAATAGCACCTTCCGTCGGGGCCTTTCCGTTAGGAAGGTACAATTCTTTTATATTAGGTAAGTTGCTAATGTCGGGGCTGTTTATCCAATTTCTTTGTGCCAAAGCAAGCCAGAATGCTGTTTCATTGGCCATAGGAAAACCGTTTCGTGCATATCCAATTGCGGCAGCCAATATCTGTTGCATAGGAAGTTTACCAAATTTCTTATGCAATTCAAACCAGCCGTCCACACATCCTGGTACGGAAACAGAAAGAGGTCCTGAAAATGGTATTGATTTCAATCCCCTTTTTTTAAACTCCTCAAGGGTAAGGGAATAAGGGGAGCGGCCTGATGCATTGAGTCCATAGAGTTTTTTTGTACGTGCATCATATACGATGGCGAACAAATCACCACCTATGCCGTTCATGCCGGGTTCAGTTACGCCCAGCACTGCATTGGCTGCTATGGCCGCATCAATAGCAGTACCACCTTTTTTTAAAATGTCTAAGCCAGCAATGGTAGCAAGGGGCTGACTGGTGCAAACCATTCCATGCTGTGCTATCACCATAGACCGGGTTGCAAAGCTTTTGCCATTTACCCGATCCTGGCCACTTACCTTAAATACTGGAGAAAGTAAAAAAGCTAATGCGATACAAAAGGAAGAGAAAAGTTGTTTGGACATAACTATAAATTTTATTGCCTTTATTAAAACTAAAAAAAAAATCTTCTTTGGAATAAAAGTTTGATTTAATTATTCATTTCAACAAACGTGTAACTAATCGCTCCGCTTAAAATCAAAAGTTGAAGGGAAGCATTTTCTAAAGTCGCCTTTCTTCCTGGCGGGTGTCCTCACCCGACATTCTTCATCACAATTTATCCATTAAATGTGTAAGTATATTGAATTCATCTTCTCCTGTTTCATAAAACTTTGCTATTGAAAACTTCCAATAATAATCATTTTCATTTCGTCTGTTTTCAGCAAATGCTTCCAATCTTTAATAACAGATGTCCAGAAATAAATTTCTTTTAATGATTGATGACTTTTTCTTTCACCTTCATATTTAAAGGAGTTTCCCATATTGCCTAAGATAAATATTATTCGGAAATGTCGGGTGGGGACACCCGCCAAGGAGAGGGTCCTTTTTCATTTAAGCTCCCTTTTGTTTTAAAGCATATACCTATTGCTGTCACTACCAATAAAATAATCAAAATTATAAGCGGTCTGAATTCGTTACCTTTTAAATTACCATAAAAATAGGCCGCACTTGTATTAATAGCATTATGAAACAGTATGCAAATAAACAGGCTACCTTTCGTCGAGTTATAAAGCCATGTTTCAATAATGGAAAGTGCAAAACAACCAATGAACATAAAAAGAAAATAAATAATAGTTTTTGCACCATACGGATTTATAGCAAGGTAAATAGGTAAATGCCACAAACCCCAAACAAATCCAATAATGATGCTTGCTTTCAAGGGAGTATATTTTTCTTGTAAGATTGGTAGCAAGAAACCCCGCCAACCGATTTCTTCCCATAAAGCACTTAAAGGAAGAATCAATATAAAATAAAATATAAAATTGTAAGGAGGGTCGGGTTTATTAATTTGTCCATAAGTCCAATCAAATAATAATAATGATAACCCGCATAAGGCTATACCCAGGATAATTATTATGATATACCATTTGAATTTCACTCTCCATTTCAAAACTGCTTTTAGTAAAGTCTTCAGACCATTTTTTTTAAAGAAAATTGCCGTAAGTATTAGAGCTATGATTCCAGGAGAAAGGGTGCAGATTGTTTGAAGTCCTTTTGAAATATTTATTGCTGAATACCCATGTTTGGTTAATGCCACTGGTATTTCTACAGACCACGTAAGAATATAAGTTAAAATCACAAAAAGAGATCCAATGTGTTTTCTCAACATTTCCTTTTTATAAATATTTTATGCCATCCAGTGTTTCCAGGTTTTTGTATTTGTTTAGTTCAGAACTCCCCATATTGGCGCAAGCATCAGCTTGTGCCGCCATAATGCTAACTATAACTTAATTGAACTAATCCTTCCATTCCGCAAAAATCTCTGGCACTACTATACTTCCAATCCTCTGGTCTGATTACAAAACCTGCCTGAACTGGATTTTGATGAATATATTCTAATGTCTTATCAAACATTTCCTGGCTGATAATTTCAAGCGGCTTATTGTGTTGCTGCCAAAATTGCCAATCTTTATTGTTCCCGTTTTTCTTTCCGGCTCTTTCAAACATCCATACCAGCCATTCTTTCCGGCTTTCTTGTGGGTTCTCCTTTATTAGTGTTTTAAATCGGGTTGAAGTATAGCTTTTCATTTCCCCTACAATTTTATCTAAGTTCATTTTACCATCGCTTCCTATTATCATGTGTATATGACTCGTCATTATGCCCCTCCAAGGGAGTCCTTTGGACATCCATATATTTGCAAACCCTTATTTTCAATGCTATATTGCCAGCTTTTGATCAGCTCCTGATTGTATATTTCTCTTATAAAGAAATCTATCCAATTAACAACTGCAAACGAAATAAAATACAATTTATCATTATCGTGAAATTTATATTTACGGCTCATAAGCTAATGTAAACAATATTTTATTGCCTATTTATTACGGTTCAGCTTAAACGATAATGTAATAATGTTATTGATAATTCAAAGCCTCTTTTGGAAGCGGCACAAGCTGATGCTTGCGCCAACAGAGGGCTCTCCAAAAATAAAAAGTAAAAACGTTACCCATGAAAAAGCGGCATAACCCTGTTGGTAATTTTTATCGTTCTGAAAATAAACTTTTGTTTTTGGGTAAGGGATGTTATGCATTGCAGTCGGA
>JALZAJ010000228.1 GCA_030948465.1 Bacteroidota bacterium | reverse complement strand
AAATCAATTAACTTAATTTTTTATCAAAACAAAAAAAAATGAAATCAAGAACCGGTTTGTTTGTTGTACTCGGAATTATAGTACTGCTTTTCTTTTGGGGTTGCGGTGCTTATAATAATCTGATAGGTGTTGACCAGGAGGTAAAAACTAAATGGGGCAATGTAGAAACTAATTACCAGAGAAGAACGGATCTGTACAATAGTGTTATTAAGACTATTGAAGGGTCTGCGAATTTCGAAAAAGGAACGCTTAAGGAAGTAATTGAAGCAAGAGCAAAAGCAACTTCTATTAATGTTGATATTAATGACTCAGCGAGCCTGGCCAGGTTTCAGGCAGCGCAAGCCGGCCTTCAAAGTTCATTCAGTAAATTAATGGCCGTCGCGGAAGCTTACCCCGATCTAAAAACAACCGCGGCATTCCAGGGTTTTCAAACGCAAATTGAAGGTACAGAGAACCGGATCAATGTTGCCCGGCAAGATTATAATAGTGCCGTTCAAACTTATAACCTCAAAGTAAAGACTTTCCCAAATAATATTTTTGCAGGTCTCTTTAACTATCATGAAAAGGCGTTTTACAAATCAGATATTGGGAGTGATAAAGCCCCGGATGTGCAGTTCAATATAAAATAAACCCTTATTCTCATGTGGCCTTTTACCAGGAAGAAAGATTTTTTTTCGAAAGAGGAAAACGAGTTAATAGTACAATCTATTCGCGATGCGGAAAAGGAAACCAGCGGCGAAGTGCGCATTTATGTAGAAAGCCGCTGCAAGTATTTAGATGCGTTGGATCGTGCAAAAGAAATCTTCTCGCTTCTTAAAATGGAAAATACTAAGGACAGGAATGGTGTATTATTTTACGTGGCATTGAAGGACAGGCAACTCGCTATTTTTGCCGATACAGGTATACATACCGCTATAGGAGAACAATATTGGAAAGATGTAGTAGCGCATATTCTGCTATTTTTTAATAAGGAGAATTATGCGCTCGGCATAAAAGAATGTATTTTAAAAATAGGACAAGCGCTAAAATCCCATTTTCCATACGATCAGGAAACAGATAAAAATGAACTGCCGGATGAAATCATTTTTGGCAGATAAGATCGGCAATCAGCATTTCATGAAAAAAATTATTTTACTGTTTTTTATTTTTAGCTGTCACTCATTATTTGCACAAAATATTGAGAAAATGCCGCAGCCGCCGAGAGCGGTAAATGATTTTGGTAATTTCCTGGCGCCATTTCAACAAGATGCGCTGGAGCAAAAATTAAGGGCTTACAACGACAGTACTTCTTCAGCCATCGTAATCGTTACCGTTCCTGATTTACAGGGTTATGATATTGCAGAAGTGGCGTTAAAATATTTGCGGGAATGGGGCATTGGCACGAAAGAAAAAAGCAATGGGGTTTTAATTTTGGTTTCTAAAGCTGAAAGGAAGGCCAGGATAGAAACCGGTTCCGGCATGGAAGGAGTGCTTCCGGATATACTGGCGAAGCAGATCATAGATGAAAAAATGGTTCCTTATTTTAAGCAGGATGATTACTACAGGGGCTTTGATAATACAGTTGATGCGATCATTGCGGCCGCTGCGGGGGAATATAAAGCGAATCCTCAATCGCAACCCGCTGGCAAAAGTGGTATTCCCACGATCATTATTTTGGTCGTAATATTTTTTATAATTCTCTCTATATTTAAAGGCGGCGGTGGTGGAAATTATATGAGCAGGCGCGGTTCAAGAGGCCTTGGAGGGTTACCCTGGTTTTTTCTTGGATCCATGTTAGGTGGTTCGGGACGGGGAGGAGGTTTTGGAGGCGGAGGTGGATTTGGTGGCGGCGGAGGAGGAGGGGGCTTTGGAGGCTTCGGTGGTGGCAGTGGAGGCGGTGGAGGTGCCAGCGGAGGATGGTAAGTTTATCCGGAGGATTAATTATATCAGGTATTAAAAGAAATAGATAAAAAGCCCTCGCATTAATTCCTGCGAGGGCTTCTTAATTAAACTGGCGATAACACTATTGTAAAATAGTTATTTGTATTAATTAATCGATTTTAAATCATTTGTGCAAAACTTCTTGTAAATAATCCGCTTGTTCCTTTTCGCCAGCCGTTTGTTTTACTTTTTGAAGGCTTTGTAAAATATTAACTACAACCGGTTCAAATGTTGATTTGTAATGCGCGCTGAGTTTCTTCTTAAAATCCTGTAAGGCATTGACTCCCTTCTTTAAAATGTCAAGAGATTTTGTTTTGCTTAGGGCAAAACCAACAGATTGTAAGGCGTCTATTTTGTCCTGGCCAAAAGAAAGACTTTTAAAGTTATCAATGATAATATTGGTACCGGCTTCATCTTCGTTAACTGTTAAAATAGATCCTATCACGTCAGCCAATTTTCCTCTTAAGGGCGCGGCAGATAAGCGTTTTGCTTCAGTCAAAGCCCTGCGGCCATCCACTCTATAAAGCGCTTCCAGGGCATTCCCGGAAACTGTATAAGAAGAGTCGTCTACATATTTTGCAAACAGGCTAGTATATTTTTTATCTTCCTGATTAGCCAATAATTCAATGGCCTTTGCCTGCACTTTTTTATCCGGATCCTTGTCAGCCAGTTCCTCAATAGTATTTAATACAGAAGGAATGGTATAACTTTTATTCTCCTCAAGTGCTTCAAGGGTCAGCAATCGAAGGCCTTGATATTTATCATTTAAACCCATGGCGAGGTTGCTCAATTTGTTTTTAGCGAAAAAATCAAGAGCCTCCTTGCGGTCAAGATAATTACCGGCATATTTATATTGTTGTTCAAATTCTTCTGCAGATTTATTATCAGTTTTCCTTGAAAGCAAAACTTTCTCGGCATCTACATTTATTAAAGACGGCTTTTTTGCGCTTGGAAAATAAAAAGTATCCTCTTTATTTTCGGCCCATACATGATACCTCTTTTTCATGGCTCCTTCACTGTAAACATCTATCGCCATCGGTAACTTGAAAAGTTTTCCGGTCTCTTGCGTTTGATCAATAATTACGCGGGCTTTGCGGTTGTTATAATCATAGTTTATAGTAAGGTCAGGCTGCCCGCTTCCAAAATACCATTGATTCCAAAACCAGTTTAGGTCCTGGCCGGTAACTTCTTCAAATGCAAGGCGGAGCTGATGTGCTTCAGCATTTTTAAATTTATAAGTGTTGAGGTAAAGGTTGAGTGCTTTAAAAAAAGCGCTGTCGCCTGCATAGTTTCGCAGCA
>JALZAJ010000190.1 GCA_030948465.1 Bacteroidota bacterium | reverse complement strand
AATGGATTTATTTCTACGCGTAGCAGTGCAGCTTTGGAGCGAATAAAAAATGAAGAGGCCTGCCAGTATTCTTACAAAAAATTTCATACATAAAAATAGACGTTACGACTAATAAGAAAGTTGTATTTTTTGATTACTCATTCACAACAATCAGTGATTAAATTTTTTTGAATACAAATGGTCTCTTATATTTGCACTCCTTTGGAAGAAATTCAAGGAGAAGTAAGAAAAAGGCATGAAATAGGGAGCATAGCTCAGTTGGTTTAGAGCATCTGCCTTACAAGCAGAGGGTCCGCGGTTCGAACCCGTGTGCTCCCACAAAGCCTCACAGAAATGTGAGGTTTTTTTACGAGTATTAGCTAAATAATTAACCAATACTACTTTAACTGATTTTCAATTTGTTATGAGTCTAATGCCTTGATGTAACAGGTCAATTTTTTATTTTTTACCATCTTTGCAGGATGATTCGTCTTAAAAACTTACGCTGATTTATCATCTTAAACCGGCTTTATCTATAAAGTAGGGGGACTGATTATAAACCATCCAATGCTCACCTTTGGATAAAGCCATATTTACAAGTTCTAATACCTCGTCTGATATGGGATGTTCGTTGTTCATTTTAAATCGGGCAATGTTATCGCTTTCAGAATGTCTTTATTGTTCAGCTTCATCATCAAATGCCTGTCTCCATTCTTTTCCATTTTTGATTTTTCCAATAAAGTAGTATCACCGGAAAGAATGGCGATGTACTCTAAAAAATTCATTCCACTCTTTTCATCAATAGAGCCCTCATCAATTGTCCTTACATTCAGTTCACAATTTTTCATCTTGCTGATAAATGTTTGCTTATTTTTTAGCAGGTTAAACTTGTAATTATCCAATGATTGTTCCACTGCATAAAATGTAATTGCCAACCGTATTTCCGTAGCTTCTTTCGCTAAAACATTACCCTGTCTTGCTCCACGTCCATTTCGTTGTTCCAGCTCTGAAGGTTTCCATGGTATGTCCAAATGGTGCATTGCAATTACTTTCTTTTGAACATTGAGGCCGGTTCCGGCCTTTTCAGTATTTCCTAACAATATCCTTATTTCGCCACTATTCATTTTTCGGAATAGTTCTGGCTTTTGCCTGTCCGTCCAGTCATATATGAAAGTGATATGATTAGCAGGTATTGAATAATCAGTTATCAATTTATTTTTCAACGCATCATAAATATTAAACGCATCCGGTTTGGGTGTGCCAATATCACTGAAGATAATCTGCGTTCCTTTTTGCTCATTTCTTAAATGGTATAACTCCGAAACTTTTCTTGCACAAACATTCACTTTATGATTGGGATGGTCTTCATAAATGAATGGATTAATCGGCCGCATATCTGCCGCCATCTTTTTGGCATAATTGGTAGCAATCAGCATCTGGCCTTTATCTTCTTCTTTAGTGAGCGGAAGCCGGCCTATTAATTCAGCGTCGCCGGTTTTAGCAAATGCCATTAGCTTTTTAGTAAACTCCTGTTGGTCTGGTGTAAGGGGAATGTTTACTAATTGCTCATCCAACTCAGGCTTGTCGAGTTTGATATGTTTGGCTGTTTTATAATCGGTTATTTCATTATAAAATAACGCCAACTCAGGTACTTTAATAAAATGACGGAACCGTTCTTTAGCAATAATTTCATTGGTAACAGAGAATTCAAAGTCAACTGTTTTTCTTGCAAATACTGCAGCCCAGGTATCAAAGTTTTCAATCTGCTGCCTTCTCATTTCATTAGGTCGCAGGTATTTAAACAGCAGGTACATTTCAGTAAGGCTATTTGGAAATGGGTGTGCCTGATAAAAAAGTAACACACAAATCGCTATCGAATTTTTGCTGCAAAGTTCTTACTGCAAAAAGCATGTTCAATGCTTTTTGGCTTCCCGCCATATTGCCTAAACCTGCCACCCTATCATGCCTTGTAGTGAAGTAAGGTTCTTAAATTTATGTGACTCATCAACAAACAAGTGGTCAATGCCCAAATCTTTAAAGTTGATACCTGCATCTTTTTTTTCGTCTATGTCCTTTAGTATCCCTTGCAGTTTTATGCCTAAATTATTTTTCCTTATCTCCAATCCCTTCAACATACGCCGGGATATTTCGCCACCAATATTTTTAAGCGTAAAGAGGTCTTTCTCAACGTTGTCTAATTCGGCCTGGAAGTTCTCTTTTATTTTGAATGACATTATAGTGTAAGTCCCTATCTCGGTTAATTTTGTGTTATTCCTTTTATTCTTGTTTGTTTATAATTATAAGAATTTAGTAATTAAATATAATCCCAAAATAATTGTTCAATACTTACACATTCCGGTAAGCGGAACATTTCATTATTATATCGGTTTATTTCAAAACCTGACCCTGCATTTGCCAATTATTATCCAGAACAATTTGGAGGTGCCAATGGGGAACTCGCCGCCTTGCGCCTACTTTGTACAGACTTTTGGCAATAAGAACCATACCCCGACTAATATGATATGCTTACGGATATTGCGCCTGACGGATTTAGTCATGTTGCAGATATTGTTATAAATGCCGGCACGGTAGCGTTTAGCTCAAAGGTACTGTACGAAGCTTCTATGATTTTGCCTCCGACATAATACCTCCTGTAAGAGGCTAAATAAAAACCGCTAAATATAAGAGTAGATGAGCAATTGGCTTATTGCCAACGGCTAATGAAAAATTTGACTTTGTATCATTTCTGCGAAGCTAAAAACACAACCAGCTTATTCAATTCATCTTTTGAAAGGATGCCACCATAAGAAGGCATGTTGGTGCTGCCATTTACGATACGTATAGTAAGTTCCTGTGGCGATAAGCGATTACCCACGATTGTTAGGTTGGGCCCTGCAGCGCCGCCATAGTTATTTATTTTATGACAATATTGGCAGCCTTTTGCATAAAATAAATTTACACCTGCAACAATTGTTGAGTCAGGGTGTGGCTCTTTTATGGCGCTTAAGGGAAGAGGATTTGTCTTGAAATCCGGTGACCAGGGAGCTTTCATGCCCGAGATAAGCAGGCTGATAATAAATACAAAAACACAGAGCACACCAAACATAGCCCATGGCCTCTTCAACGGGCTGCGCTCTCCCCTGTTTGAAATAAAAGGAATGGAGAATAATAAAAATATCGTGAGCAACGGCCCCACCATCATAGCAACTGATTCTATCTTGTGTGGCATTAAAGCAAACAAAGCGAAGAAAGGCACCATATACCAGTCAGGCGTAGGCGAAGTATGCACAACCGAAGGATCAGGAGCCCCGGTGAGCGCAGGAGCGCCTAAAAATATTGATAGTAAAATGATAACTATGATAATTACCGAACTGAATATAACATCTCTCCATGCAGCATTGGGCCAGAAGGGAACACTTTTTTCTTTCAAATAATTTTCATACCAGGCACGGTATGTCTTCGG
>JALZAJ010000182.1 GCA_030948465.1 Bacteroidota bacterium | reverse complement strand
GTGTTTATAAAACCGCAGAGTTTATAGCCTGTCTTCTCTTTATTGGTAGTAATCGATTTGTATAACTCTTCGGCATTAGATCCGCATCCTATTATCAGCGTGTTGAACCATACTTTTTCTTCCTGCAATTGGCGATGCGCCTTTGATAATAATAGTAGCCTGGAAAAATAAACAAAAGCAAACTGAAGAAAAAGCAGCGTAAAAAATTCGCTGTAGTTAAGAAGGTTATTTTTATTTACGTTGTAAAATAGTACGAGTAAAAAAAGGATAACACAACCGATAAACGAAGTAGTAAATGTTGATAGCAGTTCTATTAAACGGGACTTATAATATATTCCTTTGTATGATCCCGAAAGGTGATAAACGATAAGCCAGTAGAAGGGAATTGATACTAATCCAAAGTAGAATTTTGGGCCGGGAATACCTGAACCTGTTACAAGAAACTGATGTAAAAAATAAAAGATGATCCACACAATAGCCGATGCAATAAAATCACCCAGAACGTAAGTAACTATGCGTATCTGTTTAGCCAAATCTGTGAATTATTTATTTAAGGATTCAGTTGATTTGATTACGATTTATTTTATCGAGAATCAAATGAGCAACTTCCATCGCACGAAAGCCATCCACTTCAGATACTATTGTTGATTTGTTAGCTGAAATCGCATTCCTGAAGCTTTCAAGTTCCATTTTAATGGCATTATTTTCTTTAATTACCGGTGCCGCAATAGCAATCGTTTTTTTTCCGGAATATGTTTCGATATCAAAAGTAAAAACGTTTTTGTCTGAAGGCGATTTGTATTTTATAACTTCCGTTTTTTTGTCTAAAAAATCGATGCTTATGTAGGAGTCTTTTTGAAAAAGGCGCATCTTTCTCATCCTTTTCATGCTAATGCGCGATGAGGTAAGATTCGCAACACAGCCATTGTCAAATTCAATGCGTACGTTGGCGATGTCCGGCGTATCACTCATTACATTTACTCCATTGGCATATACATTTTTAACGTTGCTTTTCACGAGGCTCAGAATAATGTCGATGTCGTGGATCATTAAATCAAGGATCACACTCACGTCTGTGCCGCGTGGGTTAAACTGAGCTAACCTATGCACTTCCAGGAACATCGGATTTAGCTCATATTCTTTCAGCGCCAAAAAAGCCGGATTAAATCTTTCGACATGTCCTACCTGGAATTTTATATTGGCTTCTTTTACGAGCTTGACAATTTCTCTTGCTTCATTCATTGTATTGGTAAGAGGCTTTTCTACAAATACATGCTTGCTTTTTAAAACAGCCATTTTGCAAAGTTCATAATGGGCAGTTGTAGGAGCCACAATATCAACGGCATCGCAGGCGTCCATCAATTCAACCGGATCTGTAAATCGCTTCATTCCATATTGCTCCATTACAAGGGCAGCCTTCTCATCGGATGGATCATAAAAACCTGTAAGTTCCACATCAGCAATCTCTCTCCAGTTATTTAAATGAAACTTACCGAGATGCCCCACACCAAAAATTCCAACTGACAACATATATTTTAAATTAGTGGAGATAAAGATAATAACAGGGAAACAAGCAACCGGAAGAATTTGTTTTTGTAAAAATCATCTTATAAAAAAAGCCCCTTAAAAAGAGGCCGTTATTTAGGATGTTTGCTGAAGTAGCTGGGAATGTGAAAGATAATACGGATTTGGACTGTAAAGGAAAAGACATGACCCGTTTTTAATCAGGTTTATTATGGGCTTATATACTTTATCAGGCAAAGCAGGGCAACCGAGGCTGCGACCAATAAAGCCCTGGCTTTTTACAACATTTTCATTCACGTAGGGAGCGCTATGCATTACAATCGACCGGCTATATGCATTATCATTTATTCCTTTTTCTTCACCCTCAAGATGAAGCGAAAAACCATGACTTCCGTTATAGGTATCTTTTGTTATGTAGAAACCAAGGCTGCTTTTATAGCTATTTGGTTCATTGGAAAACTCATCGGCAAATTCTTTACCTGAATTGCGGCCATGGGCTACATAGGTATTAAAAAGCATCTTAAAATTTTTCAGATCAATGACAAATAATCTTTTTTCACTGGAGGGAAGCGAGAAATCGACGATGGAAAGGATATTATCATTTGCCAGTTTACCCATTGATTTCAAATAATTAAAACCTTTTAGTGCGCTTTCAAAAGCTTTCCTGGACAGCCCTACGGAACTAAGTTTCAGACTGTCGTACACAGATGATTTTTCTGAATTGCCGGGTAACGCAGCAGAAATGCCAGATGTATGAGAAACCGGCTGTGTGTGCGGTTTCATTTTTGCAAAAACAAAGGGAAGATGAACAAGGAAAATAAATGCAGATCCTAAGAAGACATAAAACTTTTTTACTGATTTATTCATTCATTGATTATTTTAAACTGTTGTAAACATATTAAATGAACTTATTAAAATAATAAGTTCCAGGTGTCATAATTTATCCTAGCTGAGGTAATAGCTTTTACGAATTTTTAAAGCGAGGACAAATATAATGTCAAATCCTTAGCTATCCTACCTGTAATAAGAAGAATATATCCCCAAAATAATTCTTTAGGCGTTCGTTAACATTCACTTAAAAAATTAAATCGCCCGCCTGTGCTTAACTGAATTTTTTACTTTTTTATTGCCGCGAACCCTTAGAAATATTAAATAAAATAAAAAGCCAATTGCATAAAACTGCTCAGATTTCTATGATCGTGTTTCCCGTATTATACTTTTCAATTTTGTCTAATATCCATAAAGATAAAAGCAACCACATAAGCCCTACGCAAAAGCCTGCAAGCACGTCGCTTGCATAATGAACACGCAGATAAATCCTGCTTAATCCAATAATTATTATAAGGAACACAAGCATGACTGATAAACTCCACTTAAGCCATTTCGATTTAGTGCTTTGCCAAACAATCACTATAAGAAGACCATAAAATGTAACTGCCATTAATGCATGACCACTGGGGAAACTGTAGCCCTTTGCCTGTTGCAATAAGGGGTCTAAAGGCCTCCCTCTTTGAAAAATTAATTTTAGAATAAACATTAGCAACAAACTACTTAAGGCTACCGCGGGTATTTTAATAGAATTCCAATGCCTGTCTTTAATAAATAAAAACCAGCCGGTGAGTAAAAGATTAGCAGGTATTAAAAAAATATGTGTGCCAAGAAACGTAAAAAACTCCATGATAGGCGTGTTGCTACTACTTATACGGGCGTCAATAAATATAAACGCTTTTTCATCGAAACCTTTCGTGTCTCCATTAAATACCATCTGTGCTATAAAAATAAATGCGGTTAGAGCCGCAGTAAATATTCCCAACAACACAAAGACCTCCAGGGAAAATAAGGTGAATTCAGCAAAAAGTTTATTGAATTTGTTTTTTACATTTTTTACCATTTTCCGTAGAAGAAGAGTTAGCCTTTTAAAAATAGTTTGATAATTCAAAGATACAAAACCAACAAGCCTGTTCATTTTTGATTTAATTAATTTATCTTATAACGCAGGACGGTATTGGATATTGGAATTAAAGGTTATTAGCAGCCCTCTTTATTATATTTGTAAAAAAAAAATTATAGTTAGCAAGTCTTCCATATTAAGCAGCCCTATAGAATATTTAAAAGGAGTCGGGCCTCAAAAGGCGGACCTTTTAAAAAAAGAAGCCGGCATTTTTACATTTAATGACTTGCTGGAATATTACCCGTTCAGGTATATCGATAAAACCCAGATCACACCAATTGGCATCATTGATCCCGATACGGATTACGTACAGGTTTTAGGTAAAATAATTTCCATAGAAATTCTTGGTGAAAAAAGAGGCAGGAGATTAGTGGCTGCTTTACAAGACAGTACAGGTGTGCTTGACCTGGTATGGTTCCAGGGAATTAGCTGGATCGAAAAGACATTGCATATTGGTTCAAAATTCAG
>JALZAJ010000139.1 GCA_030948465.1 Bacteroidota bacterium | reverse complement strand
AAATCACTGTTGTCTTCCGCCTCTTCAATCGAATGCGATTTTTGTAACGAATTTTCTTTTTGTGCAGTTAGCTTAAGTTTAGTATAATATTTCTGAATTACTTTGAGTTCATCTTCCGTCATATCCTCAACATCCACCAGCCTGTTGCTGGCTAGCTCGTTAGCGGCAACCAGTTCATTTAATTTTAACTGCACTGCCATCGACTCTTTATTCTGCGATTTCTGAATAAGAAAAACCATTAAAAAGGTAATAATAGTTGTTCCGGTATTTATCACTAATTGCCAGTTTTCAGAGTAATGAAAAACCGGCCCCAGGCAGGCCCAAACAATCACGGATCCAAAAGCTAATAGAATAGCGGGCGTACTTCCTGTTGCCAGAGTGACTTTCATAGCAAGACGTTCGAAAAAATTTCCTTTAGTTTTAGAATTGTTTTTCATGTTGTTTTGTTTAAAATAAATATTTGTTTAAGAATAGTGTAATCAATGCAATCGTTTATGATCTTTAGATTTTGGCATTTCAGGAGATGCGAAAATGTACCTGGCATGCTCATTTTGAGATACCGCAATAGTTGTACCTAACTAAATTAAACTACTGGTTATAAGAAAGTTCAATACGGCCCCTGCGATGCGATACAGTAAAAGTGGAATAACCTTTGTACCCTGAATGAAGCTTTCGTAAACGAACATTATGGACGTAAAGAAATCTAAAGAATTAGCAAGCTCGCCGAAAAAGAGATCGGTAAAAAAAATAGAAAGCCAGCATACATACTGGATTGGCGGGTATATTTTAATTGCTGCGTTATGTATTGGAGCCTGGTTTCTCCTGCAATTAAAGACATGGGAAATATTGGGCAGCCGCCTCGCATTATTAAAAAAAATAGCGCTGGGCGGCTTCTTTTCTTTTGTTGTTTTAATAATAGGACGATTACTGGAAATGGTTGTTGTAAAACGGTCGCACTCTAAATCGCTCCGTTACAATCTTGTAAGGATGATACGATTGCTTACCGTTTTATTCATTTGCATGGTAATCATTTCTTTTCTTTTTCAAAACTGGTATACGGCTTTTGTCTCGTTAGGAATTATTTCTTTGATACTGGGCTTTGCATTGCAGGTGCCTATTTCCTCTTTTATTGCATGGCTATATATTATTTTCCGCACGCCATACCGGGTAGGCGACAGGATAGAGATAAACTCATTCACCGGCGATGTGGTGGAAATAGGTTACCTGGATACCACGCTGTGGGAATTTGGCGGGGAATATTTAACCAACGATATGCCCAGCGGGCGGCTTATCCGGTTTCCGAATAGTCTTGTTTTACAGTCTGCTGTTTTTAATTACTCCTGGCCAAAATTTCCATACATCTGGAACGAGATTCCTTTTCATATCGCATACAACAGCGACCTGGAATTTGTGGAAGCCACGCTAAGAGAAGCAACCAAAGCTGAACTGGAACCCGAAATGGCGGAACGAATTAAAGAGTTGAAAGATCTTATAAAACAGACACCTGTTGATGAGCTCCAGATAAAAGAATATCCATTTGTTAGTTTTAAAATTAATGCGAACACGTGGGTAGAAGCAACCGTTACTTATCTTGTAGAACCCAAAAAAGCCACCGGCACTCGCAGCCGGATCATTAAGCACGCCATTGCGGCTTTGCTTACACAGCCTGATAAAGTTATGTTTCCAAAAGGTGATTCCCGGTAGAATTTAAATTAAAACGATCACACGATTTTAAAAAATTAAACAATTTATTTTCTCTGAGCGAATGAGGGTTATCAGGATTCTCAGGCTGTCATTGCAACGTAAAATTTTTTATCTGCCTAAGTTCATTCATAACGTTTTACTACCTGTAAATGCTGATTTATCAACGTTTTACCCAACCTTCATTTAAATAGTTACATCTTATTTTCAAATCGAATTTATACATAAAATTTAGTTGTTCGTCGCATTTATTGAACGGTTCTTACAATAATATTAGAATTTGTGTTTTGATAAAATCCCTTTTTAAATCAAAAATTAATCCCATCAAGATGAATGAAACTGCCCCACTATTAAAACAGGATTTTGTTTTTATTAAGTCTGAATATAAGATTGTAAAAATTCAATTTGATGATATTCTTTACTGTATGGCTGCTTTCCCTTTACTATTTTTTCTATCGTCAATGCAGCTACTTTCAGCGCATCCTCTTTAGTGGAAAATCGTTCGTTACCGGCAACAGCGGGTATATATTCCTGATGAATAAAAATTTTGTGATCTACCAGTATATTATATCCCCAGCCTGAATTAGTAAGAAATGGAACGGATTCAACGTTCAGTTATCATTTTGCTTTTACGGCGGGCGTGAATCAAAAAGTTCGCTGATAAAAGAAAGATATGCCAGCTTTGCAATAGGATTATCTTATAAAGATTTCTGGAATACAAAAGGCCGTAAATATCAATAATACTTTTTATTTAAAAGCCACTTCAGGATATAATAAAAAAAGCCCTGGTGAACTTAATCACCAGGGCAATTTCAAACGGATGGCATTCAAACGTTCAGAGGCGTTTGTTTTTCAATAAGCCAGCAACATAGTTAGTCTCGATAGTAGCTTTCAAAGAAATTATTTCTTATCAGGGGGTCATAAAAATATCTTCACAGGATATAGTTTTTTAGTTTTTCATGGATTTGAACTTGTGTTTGCTTTTCAGGGATTTATAAGTTTATTCAGGATTTATTTAAAATCAGTTTAATCGTTGTTTTGCCACAGCCTCCGGTATGAGCGCCAGGTCAAGAGATTTATCAATATAATAATCTGAGCCGAACGATCTGCAAAGGCTCATGTAATAAACGTCCGGATCACTTACGATCATTCCCAATTTAATTTTATCACATGCTGTTACATTGCCGCCGGGGAAATGAATTGCCTCTTTTCGTGGCAACTTTATATTCAGCATTACCATATCAGGAATTGTTACCGATAGCAGCGATGCTGCTCTTGTATTATGAATGTCGTCCAGAATAATCAAATTCTCACCCTTCTCTTTTAATATCATGGTCTTTTCAGGTAT
>JALZAJ010000113.1 GCA_030948465.1 Bacteroidota bacterium | reverse complement strand
ATGTTGCAAACTTTCTATTACTATATCTCTGTATTCTTTTCTTGTGAAAATGTCTACCCATGCTATCCCGATAGCCATCGGGACAAAACTTACATAATACAAACCTCCCTGGTCAAATATTTTGTAGTCACCTTTGCTCATAATTCTTTTTCTATAAAAATAAGATTATATGTCCTTAGTTACAAACTAAGGACAGCGATCCCTAATTATTTATACTTTGTACGAGATGGCCACGAAGAGGATTTTTTTGTTTAAGCATACTCAGCACAGCATGGGGGACACCCGCCAGAAAGAAGGTGATGTAGTTGTCAAACGAATAGCGACGATTATGCTGGGTTCGTGAGGACACGAACCCGGGCAGTGGGCTTACTTATACATTGGATGGTTTACAATAAATGATGCTATGGCCGCAAACAGATGTTGGTGATGCCACGCCGCAAAAATCCATCAGCACGAACACCAGACATCGGCAGCGAGGCTGAATTATCATCTTAGGAATACCAACAACTGCATAAATTGTTGCAGCCCTCTCCAGCCAATAAAAGCTTTTCAAAGACATTCACCAACAAAAGGTAATTTAGTTGTAACGAACGCAAGTAAATTATGAATTTTGACATTAGCTTTTTCAAGGCAGTAATGCAAAATGTACCGGACGGTATTGTTGCGTGCGATGAAAATGGAATTCTTGTTTTTTTTAATTCCGCACTCGAAAAAATTCACGGCCAGGGGTTGAAAGCTTTATTTCCAGAGAACTGGGCAAACAATTATAATATTTATTATCCTGATGGTTCTGGTATAATGAGAATGGAAGATGTACCCCTATATAAAGCCTTGAAAGGTGAAAAAGTTTCAAATGCCAAATTGCTTATCAAGTCGGTGAATGGGGAAAATAAATTTATGTATGCAAGTGGCAACCAGATTAAAGGTCCGAATGATAAGATCTTAGGTGCTGTTGTAATAATGCACAATGTTACAGAAGTAAAAGAAGTATATAACAGGCTCGATGAGATAACACATTTTACCAATAAAATATCGGATTTAACTCCAGGCCTCATAACGGTTTTTAATGTTAATACAGGCACATACCGGTATGTAAATAACACTATAGAAACCATGTTAGGCTATAAACCACAGGACGTTTTAAACGGGGGGTTTGAATACCTGGTCTCATTAATTCATCCTGACGATGCACCGGTAATTATTGAGGAAAATGCGGAAGCAATTATTCGGGCAAATGAATTATACCCTCAATATAATGATAATGAAATAATTGAATTTGAATACCGGATGAGGCATAAAAATGGCAATTACATTTGGGTTCATACGTATGCGGTTATATTTAGCAGAGGTAAGGATGATAGATTAGAGGAAGTTTTAAACATTACGGTTAATATAACTGAAAGAAAAAATGCGGAGCTTGAAGCAGCACAATCCAAAATAAATGCAGATTACTTTCGTGATGTTGCAGATCAGTCACCGTTTATGATTTGGAAGGTGGATATACAAGCACTTTGTACCTACGTAAATAAACCGTGGTGCGATTTTACCGGATTGTCATTTGAAGAGAGCATGAATGTTGGATGGCAGAAAGCGTTTCATCCGGATGATGCAGTGCCAGAATACCTAAAATTTAAAAAGTGCTTTGAAAAGAGAATTCCATATCATTCAAAATTCAGGCTGAAAACCAAAGACGGAGAATACCGGTGGGTATTGGCGCAAAGTAATCCATTACAACAAAAAGGAAAAGGTTATATAGGAAGTCTTACCGATATAACAGAACAGGAAGCAGCCCGCCGGGCTTTAGAATTATCAATCCAGGGAAAAGATGAATTCATTAGCCAGGCAAGTCATGAATTAAAAACCCCTGTCACAAGTCTTAAGGCACTCACCCAGGTGTTACAGATGCAGTTGGAAGATCAAGGGCATGAAGTTGGTTCGGTAATGCTTACCAAAATGAATAAGCAGATAGATAAATTAACGGTTCTTATATCTGACCTTCTTGATGCTACTAAAGTAAATGCCGGCCAAATGCAGTTGCATTACGATACCGAAAACTTCAATTTTAACGAACTCGTAAAGGAAATATCAGATGAGATGCAGCGCACAACCCAGACACATAAAATTCACTTGCATCTTGCAGAGGACAGAAATATTTTTGGTGATAAAAACCGGGTTGGCCAGGTGCTGACAAACCTCATTACAAATGCTATTAAATATTCGCCAAACGCAAGAGAAGTGATAATTTCAACTGCAACTGGTGATAGTCAAATAACCTGTAGTGTGCAGGATTTTGGTATTGGAATACCGCCTTCAGAGTTTCCAAATCTTTTTACCCGTTTTTTCCGCGTTATAAACCCGGGAAGCAATACTTTCCCCGGCTTAGGATTGGGTTTATATATTTCTTCTGAAATAATCAAGCGGCACTCTGGTACCATGGCTTTTAAAAGTGAGGAAGGTAAGGGATCTGTATTTTCTTTTACTATTCCAGCTTCTTAACTTTTCAATTGACCAGGATTTCAAATCATGAGCTATGAAAACCTAAGAAGCAATCAGGTTTATCAGAAAAATTTACTCACCAGGGATAATCCCACTTCCTGGCGGGTGTCCCCACCCGACATTCTTCAATCATAATTTATCCATTAAAAAGGCTTTCTATAATAATCATTTTCATTTCATCACTCTTTAGCAAGTGTTTCCACTCTTTTATTACTGAAGTCCAAAAATAAACTTCATTAAATGATTGATGTCTTTTTCGCTCTCCCGAATATTTAAAAGCAGTTGACATAATATCCCTTAGATATTAATTTCGGAATGTCGGGTGAGGACACCCGCCAGGAAGAAGGTAGATCACATAAACCCGCCCTCACGGGATTATAATGTATGTACTCTAATCCGATAGCTATCGGATTTTGTTTAAATATTGATTCATTAAGAAGTTCAATACTTAACGGTTCTCTTTTCCATACCTGGTAATTACGATCGTATTTATTTACTTTAAGCGACGAATGCAAATCTTTATCATCCTTAAACAGAGAAAGCATTAATTGTCGTGCAGTAAATTTCATAAAGGAAGCCTGATCCGATAGCTATCGGATTTGTGATGGGGTGAAACTTTGTAAGGATTGCCAAATGAGATGAATATGGTTATTCATAATAACAAAGGCATTTAGCTCTATTCTTTTTTTACTAACCAAAGTCTGCAGGCTATCTATTATAATATCTTTGTAACTGTCATTTGCAAGTAAGGGTTTCCACTCGTGAATAGTTGCTGTAAAATAATTTGCAGGGTGGTGTATATATTCGTCCTTCATTTTACTAATCTATAAAATTAATTGGAAAATATCTTGCTAAGGATAAAAGGCAAGAGGCGTTATCATTATTTTGCCGTTGGTCGGGAGACAAGACGGCGGCTCTCACGAGTGGTTGCTGTGGGCTTGCGAAAGAAAGGTAGCACCCACGCCGGCTGGAAATTGTGACTTTTCAAATGAAATATTTTACATTGAATATTAGATATTGACAGGGTACATCTTATTATTTTTTATTTTCTATTTCTTCCCCCGGTTATCCTTATTCTGCATCCATCAAAAAGTTGCGCTGTACTTAGTGCGCAACTAAGTACTTAGATAATATTAAATCTATAACAAAATTTCAATGTTGTAAATGCCATCGAAAAATAATATCCGTAGTTGCAAACTACGGATAGCAGTGTGGGGAAAGCGTTATAAATAATTTCACTATCCAGCGTGTCTTTTTTCTTTTCTATAGAAACAGATATTTTAGAAGTATCCACCACAAGTTTACGGTTATTTGCTGTGCTGCTGCATAAGCCTTTAAAATAATCAAGCAGGTAATTCCTGATGTTATCTTGTGAAATGCTCGTAGTGCTGTCAAGTTGCGCCGCGAAAGCATAGGTAAAATAATCCGTTGAATCTTTATTAAACATGCCCGGTGAAAAACGCAATTCTTCAGCGCCCTTAAAAGGAAAGTTGGGTGCAAAAACCGGGGGCAAAGCAAATCTTTCAAAGGGCCAGGAAGCCGGCTCTTTTAATAATTGAGGTTTAGCTTGCTGCGCCTGTGCAGCAAATGAAAAGAAAATTGTAAAAGTTAAGGCTACAAGTATATTGTTCATGAAATGAATTTACAGATTTTTTATTCGCTATTTTCTCATTGCAACGGGAATCAGTTGAGGGCTGTTATGGTGATCATATCCCGTTATTTGCTTTCATCTTTTATTTCAACACTTATCACAAGCAAATCATTTACACCAATATTTTTCAATGCATGTGGCGGCAATGGCCCGCTCCACAAGGCTGAAGCGGGAGCGGGTGTTTTGACAAACGTTTTTGAATCAACCAGCACCATTCCTTCCGGATCATATCGTATAAAATTGCTCCAGCTTATAATGTACAATGAAGCAGGGTAACGATGCGTATGCACATTGGTTATTTTGCCCGGTGGAATATTCGCATCCAACACCCGCACAAATTCATTTTCAAACAACAGTTTGTGATGTTGTGGCGCAGCAATCAATGCATCCAATTCAGCCGGCCATTGTTCATTATTTGTTTCCATATTTCATAGATTGATGGTTTTGTAAACTTTTTTTGCCAGTGAATAATAAAGCCAGGCATACCAGGTTTCGGTATACTAATATTATTAATTAATTCTGATATTAGCTTAATACAAACCTAAAGGTTAATTGAGAGAATATTTAAAAGTTGCAGGATTTATACAATTTAAAAAAGCGAAATTTATCTTCAGGGATCGCATTAATTATGACCCATTATATATGTATCATTTTTTTTTATAAATTTCCAAATGGTTCCCCTTTAAACTCTAACTGCAATGCCGAAGAAAACAATATTTCTCGCTTCTTCATCTGAATTAAAAGAAGACCGTAAAGAGTTTGAAATATTCATTAACCGGAAAAATAAAGAATGGCATGGCAAAGGAGTTTTTCTTGACTTAATAGTTTGGGAGGATTTTCTCGATGCTGTTGCGCAAACGCGTTTGCAGGATGAATACAATAAAGCCATCAAAGAGTGTGATATTTTTATAATGCTCTTCTTTACCAATAGTTCGGTAGTTTTTTAAGCTGCCAATCCCCTATATCGAGGCATTGGTAATAAATTCGTTTTATTTTTTCACAATTCAGGTCTAAAGCTAAGTTTGAAAATATTCTTTCCGTCATTATTTTATTATAAAACATCAGTTTGATGTTGCGCATGGAGAAGGCTGCTCTTTTATCCTTTGGCAACGATAGCCATACGGCAGCCTTGGCAACCGACACGGTACTTAATGCCATATTAAAATGAAAATATAATTTATTTTCACTTCTTGCCTGGCATTCTTCCAGCCCACAATGTTGCTTGGCGTCCCTGATCAGGAATTCTATCTGATATCGGAGCCGGTAGTACTTCATTATCAATTCCGGTTTTATTAATATGTCTGTGCATACAAAGATTTCATAACGCTTTGTTTGTTTGTCTTGCAGGTATACAATTTTTACTAATTGTTTTAATGCTATGCTATATACTATGCCGCTATAATAAACCGCGTATTCATCCTCAGAAAATTTTTTTATGCGGCGCTTGTCAATATTGCTGCAATCAACTTTGCCATCATAGGCTTTGGGCCTTCCCCGACCGGGTTTTTTAGCTCCGTTATAGGGGTATCTTAAATTAGCATCGGGCCGCATTTTAGTAATGACATGAAGCCCTTCTTTGAGCAACGGAATAATAAAATCATGTTTCATAAAATAGCCATCTGCTGTCAGATATTTTACCATTGGTTTTAGTACATTCATTTGTTTTTTTATGATGCTCACATAATGGCTTACCAGGTTTTGCTTTTTTGCCTGTAATACTTCTTTGGACGGTGTTTGTACCGCTTCCAGTGACATGGCTGTTCCCGCTGTTACATCTATTATAGACAGGCAACTGATCTCTAACCCTTTTAATGTGCACTGATCTTTTCCACTCCACCATCTGCCCAGGCCGGGTGTTTGTTTTCCACTCTTTGGAATATAGGATGGATCAAAGGCAGCAATCAATTCTTTACCGCATCTTTTTTTAATCAGCTCCCTGTTGAAACAAACAAAATCAAAGAACTTCTCAAAATGAAGACGAATACTCTTTTCCGAATAACATCCCATCCGTCCTAAGTTGACCATAGTGTAGCGAACGGGTAATGCCAACCATAGCTCAAAAATTGTGGAAAAAAATTTTAACCGCGGCTTGCTGATATTTGACAGCTTTTGTAAACTTGCACTTACAAGATCTCCGATCTTGTTGAAGGCATTAGAATTTGGGTTTAGCATACAAATTTCTAATGCCTTTCTTGTTTTTACCCTAATTTAGTTTTCCACTATTCACATTTTAAAA
>JALZAJ010000112.1 GCA_030948465.1 Bacteroidota bacterium | reverse complement strand
AAAAAGATGCAGAAGTGGCGGCAGGAGTGTTGTTATCCGCAGATCTCCGGGGAGTGGATAGTCACGGAGTGGCAAGGCTTTCCGGCTATGTTCGTCTATGGGAGGCCAAAAGAATGAATGCAACGCCCGTTGTAAAAATTGTGCACGAAACTCCCTCCACCGCAGTCGTGGATGGTGACGCAGGACCGGGTTTAGTGGTGGCGCCGTTTGCCATGCAGGTCGCTATTGATAAAGCCCAGCAGGCGGGCACCGGCTGGGTAAGTGTAAAAAATAGCAATCACTTTGGCATCGCCGGTACACATGCCATGATGGCTCTTCCGCACGATATGATAGGAATCGCCATGACAAATGCTTCTGCATTGGTAGCGCCTACGTTTTCCGTTGAAAGATTGCTGGGAACCAATCCAATTGCCGTTGCCATTCCGGCAGGCAATGAACAATCGTTTGTTGCCGATTTTGCGACGACAACTGCAGCAAACGGTAAGTTGGAAAACCTGCAACGAAAAAACAGGAAAGCTCCTGCCGGTTGGGTGCAAACCAAATCGGGCGCAGCATCCACAAATGCAAATGAACTTAAGGACGGCGGTGCATTGCTGCCTCTTGGCGGGGACCGGGAACACGGCAGTCATAAAGGATATGCATTGGGTGCTATTGTGGATATATTTTCCGCCATATTAAGCGGCGCTAATTATGGCCCGTGGGTTCCACCATTTCCGGCTTATGTTCCCATGCCTGAGAACATGCCTGGTGAAGGCATCGGGCATTTTTTCGGAGCCATGCGAATTGATGCATTCCGGCCTGCAGAAGAATTTAAATTTCATATCGATAAATGGATCGGACGTTTTAAAAACTCCACACCCATTGAGGGACAGGAACGTGTATATGTGCCGGGAGAACAGGAAACAGAATTTGAAAAGGAATATTTGAAAAATGGAATTCCATTATTAAAGTCCGTCGCAGATGATATGGAGAATTTAGGAAATAAATTCGGCGTGGTTTTATGAAAACTTAAGATTTGTTTTCAGTTTTACGGTTAGCACAGCAAAACTTCCCGCTGTAAAAATCTTCCCTGCTAAGAGAAAAAAATCATTCTGAAATAATAGATGATAAAGACTTTTTTTTATATGGTATTATCACTGAAAATAAAGGCATTGATCTGCAAATAAGAGATCACATTTTGATCTCCTACATTACCTGTAGCTTAAAGAATTCCTGCTATATATTACATTTGCAACTCTAATCAATAAAAATATCGGAGGAAGAAGAAATGAAAGTAATGAAGTTTGGAGGCACAAGTGTCGGGAAGCCGGAAAGAATGAACGAGATTTCACGTCTGATAACTAAAGACAAGGAATCAAAAATAGTGGTGTTGAGTGCATTAAGCGGCACTACAAATTCACTTACTGAAATAAGTCAATATCTAAGCAAGGGAGAGCGTGTATCAGCAAAGCAACGCATAGATGCCTTAGAGCTTCATTACCAAAATTTTATTTTAAAGCTGGTAAAGAGTGAAGAAGCGTATAATAATGCGAAAAATATTATTGCTGAGCATTTTGAATTTTTGAATATTATTCTAAAAATATCGTACAGCGGCGCGTTAAACAAAGATATACTTGCACAGGGCGAGCTCTTAAGCACCAAACTTTTCAGTGCATTTCTCAATGAAAAAAATGTTCAGCATGTCCTTTTGCCCGCGTTGGATTTTATGACGATCGATTCTTCGGGTGAGCCACAGGTAGGCAGTATAAAAGTTAAGTTATCGCAGATCTTAAAAAAACACAAAGACTGTGATCTTTTTGTTACGCAGGGATATATTTGTCGCAACTCCAAAGGAGAAGTTGATAACCTGAAACGAGGCGGAAGCGATTATACCGCTTCCTTAATAGCAGGGGCTATCAATGCTTCCGTTTGTGAAATATGGACCGATATTGATGGCATGCATAATAATGATCCGCGGATTGTAAAAAAGACAAAGCCTATTAGCCGGCTTAGCTTTGATGAAGCAGCCGAGCTTGCTTATTTTGGGGCTAAAATTTTGCATCCTGCCAGTATATGGCCTGCGCAATATTTTAATTTTCCGGTCCGATTGTTAAATACTATGGAGCCGGAAGCGCCGGGTACACTTATCGTAAGTGAGGCCGGAAGCGTAGGCGTAAAAGCAGTTGCAGCAAAGGATTTCATTACAGCCATTAAAATTAAGAGCAGCCGTATGCTGCTGGCTTATGGTTTTTTACGAAAAATATTTGAAGTATTCGAGAAATATCAAACTGCTATCGATATGGTTACTACTTCAGAAGTTGCCGTATCGCTTACCATTGATAATGATACGTATTTAAGCGAAATAGTAAAAGAGCTTGAGCTGTATGGAACCGTAGAAGTAGATAGCGATCAATCGATTGTTTCTATTGTTGGCAACCAGATCACGCAAACAAAGGATGTGCTTGCAAAAGTGTTTACAAACTTATCCGGCATACCGGTAAGAATGGTAAGCTATGGAGGAAGCCAGCATAATATTTCTATCCTTATCTCGAGGGAACATAAAGAAAAAACGTTACAGCTTTTGAATAAGGGATTATTCGGAATGTAGGTTGCCTGCTTTTTGATCTTATTTTTTTGCGGGCTGGATCGATTTTTAAAGTAATCATTTTACTTGCCGGAAAACAATTTATTGTTACTCATTATTTTAAGACACCGGGAATGAACGGGAATGAATTAGTAACATACTAACGTTAACGTGTACTCTTTTTTGACCTTCACTTTTTTTTAGCCAAATTGGCTTCAACGGGAACTATTATCTTGCACCATTTTTAAATGAAATTATATGGAAGATGCTTATGTTATCGATGCTTTGAGAACACCGGTTGGCAGATTTGGCGGTTCACTAAGCACCATAAGGCCTGATGATTTACTGGCGCTTGTGATAGACGCGATTATTAAACGCAACGGTAAAATTGATGTAAATGAAATTGAAGATGTAATTGCAGGAGATGCGAACCAGGCAGGAGAAGATAACCGCAACGTAGCCCGTATGTCCGCATTGCTCGCAGGTTTACCCGTTTCTATTCCGGGAACTACGGTAAACAGGCTTTGCGCCAGTGGCTTACAGGCCATAATGGATGCATCGCGAGCGCTCTTATGCGGGCATGGAACGCTTTATCTTGCAGGCGGCGTGGAAAGCATGACCCGGGCGCCGTTCGTAATGGCAAAAGCAGAAGGCGCTTACAGCAGGAAAGCAGAAATTTATGATACAACGATTGGATGGCGCTTTCCCAATAAAAAACTATTGGAGAAATACTATCCGTATTCTATGGGAGAAACGGCTGAAAATGTAGCCAAACAGTGGAAAATATCAAGGCATGCTCAGGATGAGTTTGCTTTTGGCAGCCAGCAAAAATATTTTGCAGCCCTCGCTGCCGGTAAATGGAAAGACGAAATTATATCTGTTGAAATAACCCCAAATAAAACAGATAAGATCATTTTTGATACGGATGAACATCCAAGAAAATCAACGTTAGAAAAATTGTCGCAATTAAAGCCTGCCTTTATAAAAGATGGAACGGTTACCGCGGGTAATTCTTCCGGGATAAATGATGGAGCCGCAATGCTTTTATTAGCTGATTCTTCCGGAGTGAAAAAATATAATCTTAAGCCAATGGCTAAAATTCTAAGTATGGCTGTTGCCGGGGTTGATCCGGCAATCATGGGAATCGGGCCGGTGCCTGCAACAAAAAAAGCATTACAGCGTGCTGGCCTTACCGTTAGTGACCTTGACATAATAGAAATGAATGAGGCATTTGCATCACAATCCATTGCCTGCATTCACGAGCTTGGCCTGGATATTGAAAAAGTAAACGTGAATGGCGG
>JALZAJ010000109.1 GCA_030948465.1 Bacteroidota bacterium | reverse complement strand
CAATACTTGCAGAAAGCATTGGCAATATTTACTTCATTGGCAGACCAACGGGGAATGTCGGCAACTTACAATAACCTCGGTGTGCTGTACACTGATCTGTCTGAATTTAATATTTCATTAAATTATCTTGATTCAGCCTTAATGCTGTTTCGTAAAATAAAAGATAGCGAAGGAGAAGGTTCTGTATTGAATTACATCGGAATAAACTACCAGGAACAAGGCAATTATCAAAAGGCTATTGATTATTGTTTGCAGGGCTTTGAATTGAGAAAAAAAATTAAGGATCACCCGGGAGTAGTATTTTCTCTTATTAATGTTGGCAATATGTACTTCGAAGTAGGCCAGCCGCAGACAGCCCTTAATTTTTATAACCAGAGTGTTACCTATGCTCAGGAGCATAACATGGATCCTTTCGATTATTCATTAAATCAGATCGGAAAAACTTACCTGAAGTTGAAGCAGTATGCGAAGGCCGAAACCTATTTAATAAGGAAAAGAAACCTGCAGGGAATGCCGGTTGGCGATCCGATCGCTATTGGTGACCTGTATAGTGCCACCGGAAAATTTGATAGTGCCATCACACAGTTTAAAATAAACCTGGCAGGAAATAATTATAGCGCTAAGGCACTATCCCTCGCGGGATTAAGCAAAGTTTTTTTAAAAGAAGGTAAATACGAATTAGCCGGAAACTATGCACAGCAAGCTTATCTTATTGCAGATTCTGCGGGTAATAAATTAATTCTTGCAGATGTTGCCGGTGTGCTCGCAGCGTTTTATAAAACCAATGGTGATTATAATAAGGCGCTTCAATTTTTTGAATTAGCTCACTCAGTTACTGATTCCATCTCCGGCGAGAACTACCAGAGAAAGCTTGCCTTTACTGAGTCAAAAAGCGAGATAGAAAATGAACAGGCAAGGGTAAAGTTATTGTTAAGGGATAAAGAGTTGCAGGAACAAAAATTAAAAGAGGGAAGGTATCTCACAAATTTCATCCTTATATTACTCGGCATATTTGCAATGGCCATTTTTCTTTCCATCTTTATAATCAGAAACATTAATAGTAAAAGGAAAAAGATACAGTCACAAAAAGACGTAATAGAACTTCAAAGCGTAAAGGTTGAAAAAGCGTATGAAGAACTTAAATCGACCCAGGCACAATTAATTCAATCAGAAAAAATGGCAAGCCTTGGTGAACTAACGGCAGGGATAGCCCATGAAATACAAAACCCATTAAATTTTGTAAATAATTTTTCAGAAGTGAATAAAGAATTACTTGAGGAATTGAAGACAGAATTGGAAACAGGCAATCAACAACAGGCAATTGACATTGCAAATGATATTAAAGAGAATGAAGAAAAAATAAATCATCATGGCAAGCGTGCCGGTGCTATTGTAAAAAATATGCTGCAACATTCACGCAGCAGCACTTCACAAAGAGAACCAACCGACATTAATAAACTGGCCGATGAATATTTAAGAATGAGTTATCATGGTATGAGGGCAAAGGATAAAAGTTTCAATGCAATTATCCCGATAGCTACCGGGACTAACTTTGATGATTCGATTGGCAAGATTAATATCATTCCACAGGATATCGGAAGAGTATTATTGAATTTATATAACAATGCATTTTATGCGGTACATCAAAAGCAAAAAGAAGTAGTTGAACAAGGGTTGCCAACCTTTGAAAGGTTGGCA
Source organism: Bacteroidota bacterium (assembly GCA_030948465.1). GTDB lineage: Bacteria > Bacteroidota > Bacteroidia > Chitinophagales > Chitinophagaceae > Ginsengibacter. The sequence goes on along the minus strand of JALZAJ010000109.1, from coordinate 453 downwards.
ACCCTATACGACCCGGCAGTTTGGGTAAGTACAAAAAAAGATGGTGATAAAGTTTTGATAAGTGTGAAAGACAATGGCAATGGCATTCCAAAAAAAATAGTAAATAAAATATTTCAACCCTTCTTTACCACCAAACCAACCGGACAGGGAACAGGATTGGGATTGAGTTTAAGCTATGATATAGTGAAAGCACATGGTGGAGAAATAAAAGTAGAAAGTAATGAGGAAGAAGGCACAGAATTTATTGTTCAATTACCCTTTTCCGGTAAATAATTTCAGCATTCGGACAATGGTAAAACCTCTTCGTCCGCCACTTGTTCACCCCCTTCTGTCCTGTGTGTATATTTATAAACGCCCGGTTTCTATAAAAGTTAACCGGTGGGAGATGTTTGTAACAAACGGGATTACACAATAGAATTTAAACAGTTTCCGTGTGGGGCCATATTTTAAATT
>JALZAJ010000140.1 GCA_030948465.1 Bacteroidota bacterium | reverse complement strand
TCCATCTTCCATTGTGTATAAATCTTCAGAAGGGTCATCTAAAAAATTGTAAGCATTTCCTTTCATTGCAAGATGCAGCCATTCCTTTTCCATTATATCTTCATCCTTAATCAGTACGACTACCCTGGCACTTTTTTTTGAAAAATGTTTGCCAAGTTTTAAAGTGGCATTACCGTTTTCATCGAACTGAACTAATTTTTCGACCGCTTCCATGATATAATTTTGATCACAAAATAATAAAAAACCATAAGCCTTTCAAAACTTATGGTCCCAACAAAAAATCAATTATTGTTTTGTACCCGCACTTCTTATACGAGAAAAATACTGTTATTTTATTCCAAATGCCTTTTTCACTTTATCAACATAGTCAAGTTTTTCCCAGGTGAACAATTCAACTTTTATTTCCTTATCCTTTGCATTCGGTAATTTAAAAAATTTTGTAACCACTTCATTCTTTCGCCCCATGTGCCCGTAAGCAGCAGTTTCACTATAGATCGGGTTACGAAGTTTTAACCTCTGTTCAATAAAATAAGGTCGCATATCAAATATTGACTTTAATTTTTCAGCTATCTCACCATCTTTAATTTTTAGTTTAGAAGTCCCATAAGTATTTACGTTTATACTTGTAGGTTCGGCCACACCAATTGCATAGGAAACCTGCACCAGCACCTCATCACAAACACCAGCGGCAACAAGATTTTTTGCAATGTGCCTCGTTGCATAAGCAGCGCTGCGATCCACTTTACTTGGGTCTTTTCCACTAAAGGCGCCGCCGCCATGCGCACCCTTTCCGCCATAAGTATCTACAATAATTTTTCTTCCGGTAAGGCCGGTATCTCCGTGAGGCCCGCCAATTACAAATTTACCGGTGGGGTTGATGTGGTATTTAATTTTATCATTGAAAAAATGCGCATATTGCGGATACTTATTCTTCATTCGCGGCACTAATATCTTTTTAATATCATCCGATATTTTCTTCAGCATTTTTTGTTCGTCTCCAAAATCATCATGCTGCGTGGATATAACAATGGCATCAATTCTCTGAGGTTTGCCATCATCTCCATATTCAAGTGTAACCTGGCTTTTAGCATCAGGGCGCAGATATTTAATTTCTTTATTTTCTCTTCTCAGGGCGGCAAGCTCAATTAATATGCTATGAGCAATATCAAGCGCAAGCGGCATATAATTATCCGTTTCATTTGTTGCATAGCCAAACATCATTCCCTGGTCGCCGGCTCCCTGCTCTTCCTTCTTTTTCCTGTCCACTCCCTGGTTAATGTCAGCAGATTGTTCATGTATCGCAGAAAAGATACCACATGAATTTGCCTCGAACATATACTCGCTTTTCGTGTACCCGATCTTTCTGATAACATCTCTTGCTATTTCCTGAACATCGAGATATGCCTTTGATTTTACTTCGCCTGCAAGCACTACCTGTCCAGTAGTTACCAGTGTTTCGCAAGCTACTTTACTCTGAGGATCGAAGGCCAGAAAGTTGTCAATAAGTGCATCACTTATCTGGTCAGCTACCTTATCAGGATGTCCTTCGCTTACAGATTCAGAAGTAAATAAATAGGGCATAATTTTTTTATTTTTAGAGCCGCAAAACTATGGCTTCGTATTGATTGAACAAAATGCAATTTCTTTAGGAAAATGATTGCCAAAAAAATACATATATACTATAAGTCAGAATATACTATATGCAATCGCAACCTTTGTGCGGTATTGTTAGTGCCATTTAGTTTTATTCTTCCCTCTGCAACATTATTCAACGTTAAATTAAAAGGCGAAATGCCCTGGTTGCACCGGTCAATGTAACCGGTTTTATTCACAATGTTGTACGGCGCTCTCAAACGCAAGACCGCGTTATTTCTTCCTTTTGTAACAATGCTTTGAACATACCGGGAAATATTAAATACGTACTTTGATAACATGTGTTGCTGCCCGTCGTCAAAAGTTGTTCGGGTACCACCCAAATAACTAAAATCCGGTCGCTGACTAAAGTAGGTAAAATCACACGGAATAGGAATATAAGTACCGTTAGTAGATGTATCCTTTGTATCTAAATATAAAAATTGCGGCCCCGTAAAATAATTGTCCACGGAAGTAGATGAGTATGCCTGCTCTGCAATAAGTTCGGCCCGGTGAATTACCCGGTTCGATAAGCTTGTAAGGCCGGGAATAGTGAGCTCAGCATAGCTTCCCGGAGAAGTCTGAATATAAATAAAATTATCTCCGGAAGCAGGATGCGCTACGTTATTTGTTATTTCCGATGTACCTCTTTCGCGGATTATCGAATTGGCATGACCGGACAATTGGGTAAGTGGGAAATCATATACAAGAGTATCTTTTCCACTGATTTTATTTGAAGTTAAATAAATAGAGAGCCTGGAATCGGTGCTGGTTATACTGAAATAACTGAGTGCATTTCCTCCAAAAGACTGATCACCAACAATAGCAAAACCTTTAAAATGTTCTTTAAAAGCAGAATCACTTTGTAAAATAGTTGAATCATCAAGTAATTGCTGTGCAAACGAATTTGAAATTTTTATCCTTAATTGATTGGTTGCATTTTCCCTTACGCTGTGAATTGAATCGTCAAGATCTTTGGGGGCGTAAATTTTTTCGCCCAGCAAATTAAAATTGTTGTATGGTAAAGTATGGCAGGTGGTATAGTTTGAGTCCGCTTTGAGAGCATCGGTTAGTTCATATACCTGCACTCTCTGCTGCTGAACCGTATCACCAAATGCATGTGAATAATGAAGAACCAGGAATACTGAATCGAGTGTAAGTGAGTCTTTATCGGGAATTACAAACGGGTAAGTCGCCGGCTTAAACTCGGCATAAATGTTAGCGGAAGTTTTGCCAAAATAGGGATCATTATTAATTATTCCTAACGCATGCAGATCGGATATATGAACTGAATCACAAGCGACAGACAGATCATCAAAATTATTCGCTACTACATCAAGTGTGGTTTCAAAAGTGTGAATGTTATCTACCACAGGAATAAGATTCTGTCCAAGTTGTGTGGTGTCAATTTTAGTACAGCCCCAATTTAGAAAAATTAAAAGAAATACTCCTGTCAGGGCAGCTTTGAATTGGCATTTAAACACTTGAAGCTTAGTTTGTACTATAAATGAATGGGGAAAATTTTATCTGTCCGCAAGGTCGGCATACAATTGTAAATAGTCTGTTAAATCTGACTCCGCATTGTATTTCAAAACTTTTTTGCTTCTCACTTTTGAAAATTCCTCCGTGAGTTTTTTATCTACCTTTTCGGCGCCAAAAGTAATGGCATCTGCAAACGAAGCTCCGCCGCGAAACATGGCTGTGTTGTTTCCTTCTTTAAAAGGCTCCAGATCTTTTTCTTTAATGTTGGAGCTGATGGTGGCAAGCTTTGTAAAGTCTGAACCCAGCTTTTCTTTAAAAGTGTTTTGACCTATGGTATAAATGATTTTACAATTGCTGAACACGGGCTCTTTTTTGTAAGCGGTTTTAATATACATTGGTATAAGCCCGGTCATCCATCCGCTGCAATGAATAATATCAGGAGGCCATCCAAATTTCTTCACGGTTTCAAGAGCGCCTTTACAAAAAAGAACCGTCCTTAAAGCATTATCAGAAAACCATTTTTCATTTTCATCATGAAATAATGTCTTTCTTTTAAAGAGATCTTCGTTATCCAGGAAATATATCTGAAGCCTTGCATTGGGCAAAGAGGCTACTTTTATTACCAAAGGATAATCATCTCCATCAATAGAAACATTTATTCCGGATAGCCTTACTACTTCGTGCAGCCTATGCCTCCGTTCGTTTATTATACCAAAACGCGGCATAATGCAACGAA
>JALZAJ010000097.1 GCA_030948465.1 Bacteroidota bacterium | reverse complement strand
GCAACTCAAATGATGAAGGCATCTGAAGTTGCAAAAGAAATACTGGGAGAAAAGTTCGTTAACCATTTTGTACAAACCCGTGAATGGGAATGGAAGCAACATCTAAAGGCTGTCACAGATTGGGAGTATAAAAGGTACTTTGAAATTATATGATGAGGCATAAGGTTTACTGAATCCATCTATGACAAATTTTAGTATGGCAATAAAATCTATACCTTTAATAAGAATTCAGCTTCGAAGAAGTTTTTTGTATAGATGATTCTTTAAAATTAAATAAGTTCTTAGCAATGGAAACAGTTCTCGTACAAATAAACGATAGTAAGGCTTACAGGCTTTTGAAAGATCTGGAAGATCTGAATATTTTGAAAGTATTAGAAAAAAATACACAGCCCAAACAAAAGCTTTCAGAAAAATATGGTGGCAAATTACCTCCTGATATTGCCGATGAACTTCAAAATTATATAACGCAGGGTCGTAACGAATGGAACAATCGAAATATCTAATTGATAGCAATGCGGTTATTGATTATCTAGGAAAAAAGCTACCGCTAAATGGAATGAGTTTTATAGATAGCGTGGTTGACGACATTCCTAACGTATCAATAATTACTAAGATCGAAGTGCTAAGCTTTAATGCTGCTGACGAACATTACGCTCTCCTTAATAATTTTATGAATGATGCTACGGTAATAGATTTGACATACGATGTAGTGATGGCAAGTATTGAAATACGTAAGAAATATAAAACTAAATTGCCCGATGCTATTATAGCCGCTACCGCCGTGGTTTATAACTTGTCATTAATTTCGCATAATACCTCCGACTTTAAAAATATTGAAGGATTAAAAGTATTTGATCCACATAATTTATAAAGCAAATTTTGTTATACCGTAAAATTTACAGAGTACCTCAATTATATTTCCCAGATGAACTTAAACACAATCTACCAATACAATTTCCCAACGATCATTCGATTTGGTGCAGGTGCAAGTAAAGAACTTGGCGATTATTTATTAAGAAATAATTTATCAAAACCACTTATAGTTACTGACCCAAATGTTGCACAGCTTGATTTCTTCAAAGAGATTATTAATGACCTGAAAAAGAAAAATATTTCAACAGAAGTATTTAGCAGCATCCATAAAAACCCTGTAAAACCTGATGTATATGATGGCACTGATGTATATGATGCAACAGAAAGAAATTCTATAATTGGCATTGGAGGTGGTGCAGCTTTGGATGTTGCAAGAGCGATTGCGCTACGGGTAAATCACCGTGAAGATCTTTTTAAATATGATGATCTTATTGGCGGAGATATTTATGTTACCAACGATGTTCCTCATTTTATCACCATCCCTACAACGGCGGGAACAGGCAGTGAGGTAGGAAGAAGCGCGATCATCTCCGACGAAATAACACATCAAAAGAAAATTCTTTTCTCTCCAAAACTTTTGGCTAAAATTGTTTTTGCTGATCCATTATTAACAATGGAACTGCCGCCATTTATTACCGCTGCAACCGGTATGGACGCCTTAACGCATAACATGGAAGCCTTCCTGGCGAAGATGCCGCATCCGATGTGCGATGGCATTGCTCTCGAAGGAATTTCTTTAATAAATGATTCGCTGGAGAAAGCGGTAAATAATCCTGATCTTGAATCGAGAAGTAAAATGCTTATCGCATCGCTAATGGGCGCTGTTGCGTTCCAAAAGGGATTGGGTGTCGTGCATTCACTGGCGCATCCTCTGTCTTCTTTACTGGATACGCATCATGGTTTGGCCAACGCCGTAAACATCCCTTATGGCATGCAGTTTAATATTGAAGGTTTCGAACATAAGTTCAAACGTATAGCAAGAACTCTTGAATTGAAAAAGGAAAATGGAGAAGGCGTTATAGAATATTTGCACGATTTAAATTCAAAAATAAATATTCCTAAAACACTCGGTGAGATCGGTGTAAAAGATGAACATATAGAAACGCTGGCTGATCTTGCCATTGCAGACTTTGCGCATCCAAATAATCCCAAACCCGTTACCAGGGAGGATTTTAAACAATTATATTTAAACGCATTGTAGGTTGATTAAACTATTATATAAAAATGAAAAAGATCGTTATTGGAATGGGCGAAGGCTCCAAATATTTTAATTATGATAATTGGCTTAAGGATGAACCGGGCGTAGAAATAGTTAAGCTGAGTTATCATGATGACAATTTCAATGAAATCGAAAAATGCGACGGCATTGTTTTAACAGGTGGCCACGACCTCAACCCGCGCTTATACAACCAGCCTGATTTTCTTCCGTATTGCGACCCAAATGATATGGATGAGAAGCGGGATGAATTTGAATGGAAGATAATGCAGTATGTTGAAGAAAATCAAAAACCATTGTTGGGTATTTGCCGGGGAATGCATTTTATAAACGTGTTCTATGGCGGCACTTTAATTCCGGATATTCCTGCTTTTGGGAAATTCAATCATGGAAAGTTTAAAGAGGGACATGACCGCGAACATGAAATTACAATAGATAAAACTTCTCAACTTTACAGAATTGCCGGCAAGGAAAATGGGGTAATAAACAGTGCACATCACCAGGCTGTGGATATGCCTGGTTTTGGCCTTGTAGCGACCGCTATGTCCCGTGATGGAATTATCGAAGCAATGGAAAGAAAGGAGCCGGAAGGGAGATCGTACATGTTACTCGTGCAGTGGCATCCGGAAAGAATGCAAAACCTGGAAAGCATTTTTTCAAAAAATATAAAAGCAAGTTTTTTAGAGGCGGTTAGAAATACTGTTTAATAAATAATTTATGAAAATAATTAACCCCGCAACCGAAGAGTTAATCACTGAAATAAAAGAGGATACGAAGAGCAGTGTAGAAAAAAAAGTTCAATCACTTCAGGCCGCTCAACCTTTGTGGCAAGAGGTTTCTCTTACCGAAAGGGTAAGTATATTAAAAAGATTTTCTGAAAATTTAAAAGCAAATTTAGAAGGACTTGCTCTAACACTTACGAGCGAAGTTGGCAAACCCTTGCAACAATCACGCAATGAAATTAACGGTGCGATCACCCGCATAAAATGGCTGACCGAAAATGCAGAGAAATATTTAGCCGATGAGGTAATAACTTTAGAAGATGGATTGGAGGAAAGAATTAGCTATGAATCTCTCGGCATCATTTGCAATATTTCTGCATGGAATTATCCATATTTAGTCGGCGTAAATGTTTTTATACCCGCGTTGTTAGCTGGTAATGCAGTTATGTATAAGCCTTCTGAATATGCGACACTCACAGGAATGGAAATAGAAAAACTCCTGAAACGATCCGGTGTTCCCGAAGATATTTTTCACATAGCAATCGGAGCCAGGGAAGTCGGAGAATTATTATTGCACTTGCCGTTTGACGGATACTTTTTTACAGGTTCATATAAAACAGGAAAATATATTTACGAAAAAGTGGCTCCTAAAATGGTGCCCTGCCAATGCGAGTTGGGTGGTAAAGATCCGCTGTATGTTGCAGACGACGTAGCAGATATAAAGTCAGTTGCCGCCGCCACTGCGGATGGCGC
>JALZAJ010000047.1 GCA_030948465.1 Bacteroidota bacterium | reverse complement strand
ACAAAAAACCTTACAACTGTAGCTGTCATCATTACTGGCGGTGTCGCTGAACATCGTATTGCAAAAAGCCCCAGTCTAAAATAGATCGGGGCTTTTTTATTTTCTTCAATCAGTTTTAAAATTGGGGAGCTTTCTTCAATACGCATAATGTTGGCGGTAGTTTTGTCTTGTCTTTATGAGTTTAAAAATTTAGTGAATAAATCTATGTATTGCAGCATTTACATTGTCTTGAAACATTTCATTTTTTAAGTTGTTTGCTACCTATATTTTTTCTTTGCTGCCTTAGCCTGAGGGTTAAAATCAAGAGAAAGCCTGATCCAACTATTCAAATCTTCCTTGTGCCTGAACGCATCTTCATTTACATAAACATAATCCTTCATCACCTTGCCGTTATTAATAAATTGGCGGGTGCCATTTTCCTCTATCACTTTTTCGACTTCGGCAGCGCCGATACGGCAAAGCAATTCATCGCCGACTACAAAAATGGATAATTTACCATCTACCATGAAGCCAAGCCCGCCGAACATATTCTTTTCTATAACATCTTCTAAATGCTCAAAAGCTTCACGGATTGTATTAGCCAATTGTATGTTGTAAGGCATCTTGTTTGGGTTTTTTTAAAGTAAGTATTAACCGTAGGGAACAATTATATAAATCTATGTATGGCAATATTAGCGTTGTCTTGAAACGTTTCATTTTTTAAATCAAGAAATATTGAACTTTGGTCAATTATAGGTCCAGTTAATACTTTTTCTTTACTGCCATAAAAAACACCACTTTGTAAAGAAGCGTTATTGATCCCGTCAACAATACGCTTAGCACCTGTTTCTAAACTATGATGCGTTAAGCCAAGTAAAGGCATTACTACAGGCATTAAAACATGATTATATAAAAACTGAATGAATGGTGGAAAAGCGCTTGCTCCTTCTGTGCCCTTTGTACCGCCCGGACTGAGTGTGATAATTTTGAGAGCCGGAGTTTTTCGGGCAAGAGAACCTATCCACATAGCACCGATATATTTTACCTGTGAATAAGCTTGCGACAACTTGAATTTATTGTCAACAAAATACTTACCATCAATTATGGATGAAAATTCGTCCACAGAAGAAGTTTTTAACGAAGGCTTTTTAATACCCATGTTTGCGATGCCTCTTGCCGCTTCACTTCCCGCAAAAAGAGCAACATTATTTATCTTGTTTGATTTTATTAATTCTTCAAGCAATACCACGTGTCCTAAAACATTGGTTGCAAACATAGTTGTAACGCCATCTTTGGTTAAGGAAGATGGGGTTTTGCCACCCGAACCACCAGCATTCATAATCAAAGCATCTATTGGCGTTTTCAAAGCTGCCACTGAGGTTTTTATCGAATTCAAATCGGACATATCCATTATAATAATTTCAAAAACGGATTTTCCTGTTTGTTCTTCCAGTTCTTTTTTAGCTTGTTTTGCTTTGCTTTCATTTCTACAAGCTAAATAAATTTTTTCTGTATCGTTTAAAAGAGCCAATTGTTTTGCAACATTTTTACCAATGCCAGCATTTGCACCCGTTATCATTATTCTCTTATTTGTCATTTTATTTTTTCTATTTAATTCGTAAAAGTAGTTAGCCGTTTTTTAATTGTTGCATTCGGTTGGTCTATCAATTGGGGTCGGTCAAAAAATACCGCCAACGGTACGGCTTGGCGATGTGGCGGTATTTGAAAATCGTCAGCCCGTAAACGCTGCAAAATTTATAAATAAAAGTTCATTGTTTGTTCAATTGCTCGGCGTTATTCGTCGAGACCGGACTGAAGATAATTAGCGAACAAAAAGCTGAGAAAATATTCGGCCAGCCGCCATACAGCCAAACCACTTGTTGTGCGTTCGCTTTTAGTCCATCGACAAAATGCGAACCAACTATTTTTCTAAATTCTCTTTCAATTTTAAAAGTTCTTCGTCAAGCATTTTCATTCCCATTTCAAATGCTTCCTCAGGCATTTGTTCAGGCTTGGTAAACGTTATCATAACATGTGAACCCAAATTTCCTGGGACAACGCTGCAAGGAACTTTCCAATGTCCTTCGCCTGGGTCTATAATGCACCAGTGCTGATTGTTAGCAGGTCAGCCCCCGCTTGTGCCAAACGCTTGTTCAAGCAACACCTTCGGTGAGTCCTGCTTCATAACGATTGTGTCAACTTCGCCTTTCATCAAAAATATAATAAAATGAAAGGCAATGAAATTTCAGTAAAAGAGCTAAGGGCCGATGCTGTGGAGTGGCTAACAAAGCTGCACCAAACAATGCTTATAAAAGAGTATGGCAAAGGCAGTGTGCGCAACTACTGCCAGGAGATGCGGATGCTGTTAAATACTACAACCATAAAGCAGTTTCGGACATCAGGCAGGGCAGACATAGAACAGTACCTGCAGTACATAAAAGACGTACATAAAGTAGGCCGGACAAAGTGCCGAAGCGTAGCACAGGCCTGCAGCTTTTTTCTTTAAGCGCATACTTCCTGCCCCTTACATTGTACCATCCAACCTGTATCCCAAAAAACAATTTATCCTTCAATATTATGACGGAAGAAGAAGTGGTGCAACTATTTGCAGCGCCACTGACGCTCAAAGAATATTGTGTAATTGGTTTGCTTTACGGATGCGGGTTGCGCATAGGCGAGTAGGCCAGCTACGCCTGCAGGATATAGAAAGCCACAACCAACGGCTGAAGGTGTACAGGGGTAAAGGCGCTAAAGACAGTATACACTGCTTCCCGAAAAACTATTGCAGCATCTGCGGCAGTTTTATAATATGTACAGGATGGCCGGGCCAAAAGAATATTTATTTACCAGCAAGCAAACCAGGAGAGCGATGCATGTACGCAGCATGCAAGTGGTGGTAAACAGCGCTATGGAAAAAGCAGGATTTAAGCACAAGCCTTTCACAGCGCACACCCTGCGACACAGCTTCGCTACGATTCGATGCTTTGATATCTTACACTGAAGGACAACTGCAACGCTGACACTATTGGCGTGAAATTGAACGCTGGCATTTTTTCATGTATTTCAATCAAAATTTTGAAATTAATTTTGACTAAATGGAATCGTATCAAATTATTAATACCACGAAAGAAGACCTGGAATTTATATATTCATTATTTGAAGAAGCTATTGCCTATCAAAAGAGAAAAAATTTTCCTGTATGGAATGGATTTGATAAAGATGTTTTAATTAAAGATGTTGAGCAAAAACAACATTATAAAATCATCATTGAAAAAGAAATTGCCTGCGTTTTTAGTGTGCTTAAAGCTGATCCGTTGATATGGCAAGAAAAAGAAAAGGGAGATGCCATCTATCTTCATCGTATTGTTGCAGCCCCAAAATATAAGGGCCAAAAGCAATTTGAAAAAGTTCTAAAATGGTCAATTGATTTTGCGAGGCAGCATGAGATCAAATTTATTCGTATGGATACCTGGGCGCACAATGCTAATATTATTGATTATTACAAAAGCTATGGCTTCAATCTTTTGCAGAACGTTAAAACACCGGATACTCCTGATCTTCCCATCCAAAATAGAAATTTAGAAGTGGCATTGCTTGAATATACCGTCAACTTAAAAGCCTGCCATCAGCCATAAATATGAGGATTATTTTATAAAATGCCTTTCAATATTTCCCAAACATTCTGCGCCACTATTTTATGTCCGTCCGGAGTCGGATGAATACCATCCTGTTGATTAAGCTTTGGATCGCCACCAACATTTTTTAAAAGAAATGGAAGTAAGGCGATCTTGTTTTTTTCGGCAAGTTCCGGATAGATATTCTTAAATTCCGTCGCATATTGCTGACCCATGTTAGGGGGAATTTGCATGCCTTCCAGCATAATTTTTGCCGAAGGATATTTTGCTTTTACTTTATCGATAATAGCCTGCAGGTTTTTCCTGGTCTCCAATAAAGGAATTCCTCTCAAGCCATCATTACCTCCCAGCTCGAGCACAAACACATCCACGGGTTGCCGCAGTATCCAGTCAATGCGACCGTTACCGCCTGCAGACGTTTCACCGCTTACGCCTGCATTTATCACTTTGTAATTAAGTTTTAGTGAATCAATTATATTTTGGATCAACGCGGGATAGGCTTCGGTTGGATCAACACCGTAGCCCGCTGTAAGACTGTTTCCAAAAAAAACAATGGTTTTCATCTTCGCCGAAGAATCGACAGCAGCGTTTATGTCTGATTTCGTTTCTTTCGCAGGAGTAATCTTGCTTTTATTATTGCTGCAACTCATCAGCACCGTTAGCAAGAGAAAGAAAATAAG
>JALZAJ010000578.1 GCA_030948465.1 Bacteroidota bacterium | reverse complement strand
TTATATTTTGGTTTCCATCCAAGTTTTGTATTCGCCTTTTCAGCATCTCCTATTAACAGATCAACCTCTGCCGGCCTAAAATAACGCGGATGAATTCCTACCACTTGCTTGCCAACCGGCAATTGGTAACTGGGATGGTTACATGCTTTTATATATCCTTTTTCGTCTTCATCTTTTCCTGAAAATTCAATTTCTATTTCAAGATTGTTGAATGCCATTCTTACAAACTCCCTTACGGAAGTAGTAACCCCTGTTGCCAGAACATAATCTTCGGGAACTTCCTGTTGCATCATTTTCCACATGCCTTCCACGTAATCTTTTGCATGCCCCCAATCCCGCTTTGCATCAAGATTTCCAAGGAGAAGCATTTCGTCCATACCTAATGCAATTTGAGCGACACCAATAGTTATTTTTCTCGTTACAAAACTTTCGCCGCGTATAGGGCTTTCGTGATTAAACAAGATTCCATTTACCGCATACATATCATAAGCTTCCCGGTAGTTCACTGTTATCCAATAGCCATAAAGTTTCGCAACACCATAAGGTGATCTGGGATAAAATGGCGTGGTTTCTTTTTGTGGGATTTCCTGCACGAGGCCATACAACTCAGAAGTAGAAGCCTGGTAAAACTTTGTCTTTTTTTCCATGCCTAAAATTCTTATAGCTTCTAATATTCTAAGAACACCGATGCCATCTGCATTTGCCGTGTACTCAGGAGTTTCAAAGCTTACCTGCACATGGCTTTGAGCGGCGAGGTTGTAAATTTCATCGGGCTGGGTTTGCTGTATTATTCGCAGCAAGCTCGATGAATCAGTCATGTCACCATAATGCAAATGAAATTTATCTGCAATGGATTTATCAAAAATAAGATGGTCAATCCTGTCAGTATTCATCAAAGAACTTCTTCTTTTAATGCCGTGCACGTTATACCCTTTCTCTAATAAAAGCTCTGCAAGATAAGCTCCGTCCTGCCCGGTGATGCCTGTAATTAATGCTGTTTTCATAATTTTAAAAATCGGGGGCAAAAATAATACATAATATGGTATGTTTGAATTATTAAAAATACGATGACATAATAAACTGCGAGTTCTATAAAAGGGTTGCCAACCTTTGTAAAAACGTTTAAATCCAGGAACAATTTATTAAAGGTTGGCAACCTCGTGTCAATTTGAAGCTAAATAAATCAACTCAGTTTGCAACTTTCCATCATCATTGTAAATTATAAATCGACACAATTGGTTATTGATTGTTTGCATTCCGTTTTCAATCAAAATTCAAATTTCAATTTCGAAATAATAATTGTTGATAACGATTCAAAAGATGGTAGCGATGAAAAAATAAAAGATAGATTTCCGACAGTAAAATATTTGGAAATGAATTACAATGCCGGGTTTGCAAGAGCTAATAATGAAGCGATCAGGAATTGTAACGGTGAACTTGTTTTACTGCTTAATGCCGATACGATCATTGAAAATAATGCGATTGAAAAATGTTATACCTCGTTTGTCAATTCTGAATATGTTGCCTGCGGCGTGCAACTATTGAACCCTGACAGGACGCCGCAAATTTCAGGGAACTATATTATGAAAGGAGGATTGAATTACTTGTTACCCTTGCCCTTCCTTGGCGCTGCATTGAAGTTTATAGCATCTCTTTTTAAAGTAAAAAAACCTAACGTACCGGAAGCAAAAGGAATTGTAGAAGTTGATTGGATCAACGGCGCTTTTCTAATGGTGAAGAAAACCGCGATTGATAAGGCAGGTTTAATGGACGAAGATTTTTTTCTATATGCCGAGGAAACTGAATGGTGCAGCCGTTTGCGGAAGGTTGGTAAATTGTGTATCTACGGCGATATAAATATCATTCACTTACAAGGGAAAACAACAAACCAGGCATTCGGATCATCAGGTGGTTATTATAATCTATTCGATCGCAAAAGCCTTCAGATCATGCTTTCCAATCTTCTGCGAATACGGAAAGAGTTTGGAGTTGCGTGGTTTATATTTATTTTATCCGTCTATCTTTTTGAGATACCCATTTTTTTTATCGGGGTTATCATCACAAAAATATTTTTGTCAAAAAAATATTCTTTTTTGCAGGTAAAAAATTATGCTGGAAATGTTTTTAAGATTTTAAAATTTAGCCCGACAATTATTCGCAACCAGCCGTACTTTTATAAGGTATTATAAATTCCCTGAGATGATGACAATGATTGAGGCGAATGAATATTTATTCGTGGAAAGAAAAAGGCGGCATAAATCGCCATGATTCTTTGAGCGGAAGACGGGACTCGAACCCGCTGCCTACAGCTTGGGAAGCTGTCGCTCTGCCAGGTGAGCTACTTCCGCTTTTATCATTCTAATTTACGAAACGAAATAGTAATTTAAAAATATTCGCTTC
>JALZAJ010000532.1 GCA_030948465.1 Bacteroidota bacterium | reverse complement strand
GGATCCCGTAAAACGGGTTTGTAAGATGATGTTATCTCAATAGTTTGCCTGCGGGTAGTATCTCTTTGTGCAGTTACCTTAATACAAATAAGGAAACATAATAAGGAGGTTATAAAAATCTTATTGGTGTACGGTGACATCGTTAGGTTCATAAAAAATCGATTCATTATTTATTAAAATTCCTATCCTTAATATTACTTTTTCGTTGAAGAAGTTGGCTCAACTTTTGAATTTTGTTGTTCTTCATTTTTAGCTACGACGAGTTTATCCGCTGCTTCTTTTTTTAGTTCGGGAATCGTTGCATTGTCCGCTACACTTTGATAGGTTGCTTTTGCGTTGAAATAATCTTTTTGCTTCAGGTACACATCGCCTAATAAGATATAAGCCTTGGCGACCCAGTAGTCGTACGAGCCGGTTACTTTTATAACTTCCAGGCCCGCTTTTTCTGCCGTCGAGAGATCGTTTAGTGTGTAATAGCAATTGGCAATTTCATAACGCGCCTCTGCGCCCCAGGCCGATTTATTTATTGCGGCCACCTGCTTAAAAGCGGAGATTGCTTCGTCACAATGGTTATCAGCCTGCAATGATTTACCCAGCACGAGATTTGCAATTGCCTTATCATCGGTACTCAATCCTTTTTTGGTAAGCAATTCCTTCGCCGTGTTATTGGCTTCTGTAAAATCTTTTGTTTGATAATAACTTCTCACCAAACCACGCAATGCTTCCAGCTCATTTTCAGGGGTGGTTGCAAATTCTTTCAACTTCGTAAAATAAATTTTAGCTTTTGCATAATCGGGCAGCTCAAAATAATAAATATGGGCAACCGCCAAAGCGGATCTTTCGGCAAACTTGCTGCTGCCCTGGTTTACAACTGCTTCATACCCTTTCGCGGCATTTTGCCAATCTTTATTTTTTGAATAACATTCACTGCGGTAATAATTGGCTTCAAGAGAATAAGCGCCCTGCGGATACTGAGAAAGATAATTACTGAAAGCTGAAATAGCCCCGGGGCAATCATTGTTATTGAAGCGCAATTCCGCCGATGAATATGTTAAAGAATCCGCTTCTGAAATGCTGATGATCTTCCCTGATTTTTTTACATAATCAACGTACTCGTTAGGGCGCCCGAGTTCCACATAAATATTTTTCATATTCTCCATAGCCTCATCTGCTTCGGCAGATTGCGGATAAAGAGTGACCAGCTTCTGATAATATTTTAATGCTTCATTATTCTCATTAAGATTATAATTAGCCAAACCAAGTTTCAGATACACTTTTGGATATTGCCCGCTTGCATTTTTAATTTCAAGAATTTTATTAAGATAAGGAATGGCATCCCGAAATTTTTCCTGTGCCATATAGGTGTTGGCAATCTGCATGTACGATTCTGCCACGAGATCGCTTTGAGGATACCGTTGGGTAAGTGAATTAAAGGTTTTTATTTTATCCGGTGGATTATTGATGCCGCTGATCAGGGCGATCTGGTAAAGAGAATAATCACTTTGCGGCAATCCGTTGTCAATTACTTTTTGATACATGGTTTTCGCCGTGCCATAATTTTTCTGCATAAAATAACTATCAGCCGCTCTTACGTACGCATCCTGCGCCAGTGCAGAAGATTGCGGCGACAAAGCGGAAGAAATTTCCCTGAAATTAGAAAGCGCCAATGGATAATTTTCCGTTTTGAGATAAGCATATCCCAACACATACCTGGCCGCATCAGGATTGGCTTCACCCTGGTAGCCACCTGTTTCCAGGTAAGCATTCATGAACCGTATAGCTTCATCGTAACGGCCAAGCTTGTACGCAACTTCCGCCTTCCAGAAATTGGCGAAGGACAATACTTTGTCGGCATTGGGATCACGGATTATTCGGGTTAGGAGGTCGTCGGCCTGGGTTATTTTTTGATCGTTAATGTATTCAGTTGCTTTACCAAATAAGAGCTTTGGATACACTTTTTGCATAGAAGCGGTTGGCTTATTAAACGACTCGTAAAGAGCCAGCGCATCAGAATAATTATTGGTATTGGCAAGCAGGTTTATCAATATTTCCTTTGCCTCATCAGCATAAGTTGATGTGGGATACAGATCAAGGAATTTATTCATCTCGCTCAAAGCAACATCCTGGTAACCGAGCTCATAAGAAAGCTTGGCATAATTGAACCGGGAAATTTCCTGCTGCTTGCGGTTGCTGTTGTTGCTGGCGCTATATTGAAAAGCATTTCTGGCATTTTGTTTTTGATTGCTTCTTAAATAAAGATCCCCGAGCAAATACATAGAATTTTGCCCCAATGAATCCTTTTCGTTACTCAATTGCTTAAAGCCTTCAATCGCCTTCTCCACCTGGTTTCCATCGTAGTAGGCATAGCTAAGCTCATACATAATTTCTTTAGAAACTTTATCGCTGCTGTTCACATAAGCCTCCAGCAAGGGAAGCGCTTTGGCAAATTCTTTTTTCTCAAAATATATCTGGCCTATCAAAAGATTAAGGTCTTTCCGGTAATAAACATCGTTACGTAACAACGCCTGTTCTCCATAACGAAGCGCTTCATCTTTTTTGCCCTGGGCATAATAAATATCGGCGATATAGTAAGGAACCAACCCCTGGTATTTTTCAATGGTTTCCACTTTCTTGAAAGAGCTCAACGCCTCCGCATAATCCCTTTGCTGAAAACTTATAAATCCATAATAATAATTTGCATCATAATAATATTTATTAGAAGGCAGCTGGTGAATTTCATTGAACAATGGTTTGGCTTTATCAAATTGTTTCAGGTTGAAATAAGAATAGGCTAATTCAAATTTTGCATCGGCAATTTCTTCATTGCTCAGGTTATCGTAACCGGCACGTTCATAGAAAACTACAGCACGGGCATAATCGTTTTTAGTGAAATAATATTTAGCCAGGTTATAACTCATTATTTGCTGGCGCGGTTCGTTATTAGCAGCATCGATGTATCGCTGTGCTGCATCTTCTGCTACGGATTGATTGAGTTTCAGGCCGCACACTATATAGTAGTAGTCAATATCCTGGTTGAGGTATGCATGGCTGCTTTGAGTGTTTTCGGGATACTTATCTTTCAGAGGTTTCAACAAAGGATAAGCAAGGCTGTACTCACCTTTTATAAAATATTCTTTAGCTTCTTTGAAGCTTTTTTCAGGATCAGTAATATTGTAATTGGGCTGGGAAAAACCGGATGTAGAAAAAAAGAAAAGGGCTACGGGGAAAAAAAGACGATTCATGAATGATACTGTTTTTTATTTTTTTATGATGATGCAATTCGATGCAACGTCCAAAAAATGAAAAAGAAATTGATCCGGCGCAAAAGTACAAACACCATTCCTTAATCCATTCTTCAATTGAGATGAGATGAAATTAAAACACTTTAAATTGCACAAATCTTTGTTAATACAATTGTAAAAAACTATGAGAAGAATTCTTTCGACAAAATATTCTGCGGGCGCTTTCAATTTCGCGATGCTGGTCTTACGTGTAGGGTTAGGTGTTTTGGTTGCAAGCCACGGATATGATAAGCTTGTTCATTTTAATAATGTAAAACATGACTTTATAAATTTTTTGGGTTTAGGTTCAACCATAACGCTGATGCTTGTTGTTTTTGCTGAATTTTTCTGCTCTATATTTTTGATACTCGGATTATTTACAAGGCTTGCCGTACTTCCCATTTTGATTGTAATGACTGTGGCGTTATTTAAAGTTCAGCAGGGTCATTTGTTTGCGGCTGGTGAAAAAGCAGCAATCTATCTCGCCTGCTCATTAGTGATATTGTTATGCGGTCCTGGAAAAATAAGTGTAGATGGAATGATTGGAAAATAATCATGTCTTCTGGCGGCAGAGACATGTTTAAAAAATCAAAAATCAAAAATCAAATAATAATTTTCAATTTTCAATTTTCAAATTAAAAAACCTGTTTACACACAAAACTAAAATAAGAATTCATTACGCACTCACCGATCAGATGGGCGTAGTCTATCATGGCCATTATGCGCAATTTTATGAAATAGGGCGTACCGAATCGTTGCGCAGCCTGGGTTTTACCTATAAATCAATAGAGGCTGATGGAATTATTTTACCCGTAATAGATATTCATAGTAAATTTTTAAGACCTGCCCGGTACGATGATCTTATTACGGTAGTTACCACGCTGCGCGAAATTCCGGTTCATCATAAAATCGTTTTTCACAGTGAGATTTATAATGAAAAAAATGAGCTGTTGAATGTAGGTGATGTAACCCTTTATTTTATGGAGGCAAAGACGATGAGGCGCCATGAAATGCCGGAGAGCCTTAAAGAAAAATTGAAAGAATTTTTTTAAATTGATTTTTGAATTGATCTATACTCTAACAACATAACTGATTGCTGTATGAAAGGTTTATATAATTATTCTAAATGGCTGAAGATTTTTTATTAGCGGGCTATCTTTCTAATTGCTAAAAATCCGGTACATCTACCGTACTTCAGGTTCTCTTCAAATTCCTAATGTAATTTTTACTAAAAAATTGAAAATACTTATAATTGATGATGAAAAAGAGTTGAGTGCGAGTATCGCATCTTATCTTACCACGCAGGAATATACTTGTGATACAGCCATGAACTTTAATGATGCGCTTTACAAAACAGAAACTTTTGATTACGATTGTATCCTTCTCGACATTTCATTGCCCGGGGGCAACGGTTTAAAGATTCTTGAAATATTAAAAGAAAATAATAAATCGGATGGGGTATTAATTATCTCCGCAAAAAATTCCCTCGATGATAAAATTATGGGGCTTAACCTTGGGGCAGACGATTACCTGGCAAAGCCATTTCATCTTTCTGAGCTGAGCGCAAGGATTGCAGCGATCATCAGGAGAAAAAATTTCGATGGACACAATCTTATTAAATTTCATAATTTATTAATTGATACGCAAAGCAAAGTGGTATCGGTAGATAGTACGGTTATTACCCTTACCAAAAAAGAATACGAGCTTCTTATCTATTTTGTTAGTAATAAGCGTAAGGTCATTTCAAAGGATGCGATAGCCCGGCACTTATGGGGAGATGACATGGCCGGAAATTTCGATTTCATTTATACACATATAAAAAATCTGAGAAAAAAATTGGCGGATGCGGGAGAAGCTGATTATATTAAATCAATTTATGGAATGGGTTATAAATTCTCAGATTAATGAAATT
>JALZAJ010000526.1 GCA_030948465.1 Bacteroidota bacterium | reverse complement strand
ACGAAGCTACTACAGATAAGAAAACTGTTGTCAATTTAACCAATCATGCGTTCTTTAATTTGAATGGGGAGGGTAGTGGTACTATACTAAATCACTCGGTTGAAATTTATGCAAATAAATATACGCCCGTTGATACCGGCTTAATCCCAACAGGTAAGTTGGCACTTGTTGCAGGTACTCCATTTGATTTTACAAAACCCACAACCATTGGTGCAAGAATTGATTCCGCTAATGAACAATTAAAAAATGGAAAAGGTTACGATCACAATTTTGTTTTGAATGGAGCAAAAGTTAATGGAATGAACCACGCTGCAACAGTAACTGGCGATAAGTCGGGCATTGTGATGGATGTTTATACGCAGGAACCGGCATTGCAATTTTACAGCGGCAATTTCATGCAAAGCAAAAATACTTTTAGTGACGGAAGCAAAGATGATTTTCGAACGGCTTTTGCAATGGAAACCCAGCATTACCCTGATTCACCCAACCAGCCTTCTTTTCCCTCAACTGTGCTTAAGCAGGGAGATGTTTACAAGACAACAAGCGTATATAAATTTTCAACGGTTAAATAAATGCAAATAATGATATTTGAAAAGAAACGAAATTTTACAGTACTCCGTGTCCCTCTCCTTCGGAGAGGGGTTGGGGTGAGGCTCAGGCGATGTTTATAAAACAACAAGCGTATATAAATTTTCAACGGTTAAATAATATAATGATGCAGGTAATGTGCACTAAGCTTTTAATAGATATTGTCCCTCTCCTTCGGAGAGGGTTTGGGGTGAGGCTCCTCCTCCTCCTAACTGCGTTTATCACAACCGTTAGTTATTCCCAAACCTTTACCAACCCCTTGCTTCCTTCCGGTGCCGATCCATGGGTTACATACAACGATGGCTATTATTATTACACCAACACTACAGGCCGCAATGTTACTATTTGGAAAACAAAGAATATATGCGATCTTAAATCAGCAGAAAAAAAAGTGATATGGAGTCCTCCGTCAAAAGGCCCTTATTCAAAAGAAATATGGGCGCCCGAAATACATTATCTGCAGGGTAAATGGTATGCATATTTTGCAGCCGATAGCGGTAACAATTTCAATCATCGTTTATATGTTTTGGAGAATGCATCCAAAGATCCTTTGCAGGGAGAATGGATAATGAAGGGAAAGCTTGCTACACCGGAAGATAAATGGGCCATTGATGCAAGCGTTTTTGAAAACAAGGGAAAAATATATTTGATATGGAGCGGCTGGAAAGGCGATGTAAATGGAGAGCAGGATATTTTTATTGCGCAAATGAAAAACCCATGGACAGTGGAAGGAAGGCGTACATTGGTTTCTGCGCCAACTTATAAATGGGAAACCATTGGAGATTTAAATAATCCGAATGATGTAAAACATGTAAATGTGAATGAAGGGCCGGAAATTTTGAAGCACGGCAATAAATTATTTTTGATTTATTCTGCCAGTGGTTGCTGGACAGACACGTATGCATTGGGCATGCTAACGGCAAGCGTAAATGCAGATTTATTAAAAGCTTCTTCATGGACAAAAACAGACGAGCCTGTTTTCAAACAGTCGCCCGAAAATCATGTGTATGCAACAGGACATAATTCATTCTTTACTTCCCCTGACGGAAAAGAAAACTATATTTTATACCATGCGAATAGCGAGCCTGGTGAAGGCTGCGGCCAACACCGTTCGCCCCGTGCACAAAAATTTACCTGGAATGCAGATGGTTCACCAAACTTTGGCGAACCTCTACCAGCAGGCGTTGCATTGCCTGTGCCATCAGGCACTGTTGTTACAGCCAATGCAAGGCATAACCCTGTTCTTAACATGGATTTTCCAGATCCTACTGTAATAAATGTAAATGGTTCTTATTACGCTTATGCTACGCAGGGAGATCACGATGGCAAAATGAATAATATACAACTGGCTTCATCAAAAGATTTATTTAACTGGAATTATATAGGCGATGCTTTGCCCCAAAAGCCAACATGGGCAAGTACTACGCAAAGTTTTTGGGCGCCGGATGTATTGTATGATTCTGCAATAAATCAATATGTAATGTTTTATTGCGCAAAAAATAATGATACAACTGTGAACATGTGCATAGGCGTTGCTTTCTCAAAAGATCCCGAAGGCCCGTTTATTGATAAAGGCAGCCCGCTTCTCCAGGGAAAAGGCTTTTCAAATATTGATCCCATGGCAATGATTGATCCGCAAACGGGAAAAAAAATATTGTATTGGGGATCCGATTTCGCACCGATCAAGGTACAGGATTTAACTGATGACTGGAAAAGCTTTAAGGATGGATCAACAACAAACGCGGTGTTGTTCCCTGATAAAAATAAAGAGTATTCAAAGTTAATTGAGGGCGCCTGGGTGGATTATCACGATGGAAAATATTACCTCTATTATTCCGGAGATAATTGTTGTGGTGACAGAGCAAACTATGCAGTGATGGTGGCAAGAGCTGATAATGCTTTTGGACCTTTTGAAACTTTGGGCGAAGCTAACGGAACAGGCAGCAGTGTTATACTTGCAAAGGATAGCACATGGACAGCGCCTGGCCATAACTCAATTTTAAAAGATAATAAAGGAAATACATGGATCGCCTACCACGCTATATGGTCCGATGAAGCGGAAAAAGAAAGACAAAACGGAAAGAATAAATATGTAAGGCGTGTTATGTGCATTGAGCCGGTGATATATAGAAATGGATGGCCGGTTGTTGAGATGAAATATTAGTAGCAAGCAGTGAGTAGCAAGATTGCCAACCTGCCAGGAATCGGCCTCTCTGCATTTCAATTCGTCTTCGTTTATTTTTTTTAAATTTGAAAAAAGTATTTTGTATGTCAACTATATTAAAAAAGGAACTGATTGATAAAATATCTGCTACCGACGATGAAAATCTTTTGCAATTGATGAAGGAAGACTATGATTATTTTATGGGTGTAGGCAAGCCCGATATTGCAGATGAATTTTCCCGTGAAGATTTGGAAGAATTAAAAAATCTTTTGAATGAGCCTTTTGGTCATGAAACCGAATCGTATGAAGATTTTAAAAAGGCGCTAAAGAGATGGCGTATAAAATAATAGTAAAGAAAAGATTTACTAGTAAACTGATAAAGCTACTATACTATCTGGAATCAGGATGGGGTAAAACCGTTGCCAACCGCTTTGAAAATAAATTAGAAAAACGTTTGGATAATCTTTCTATACATCCTCTTACTGGAGCGGAATCTGAGTATTTCAAAAAGGTACGTTCAATATTAATAACAAAACACAACAGATTATACTACAGAATAAAAGAAACTACTGTTGAAGTTATCAATATGTACGATACAAGGATGAACCCAAAGAAAAATCCTTATAAGAAAAAATAATTTTGTTTACATTTTGCATAATAAGTCCTGGTTCTCTCCGTCAGAGATGGTTGTACGGGAACTCCTTTGTAGGGGGAGGTTTGACAAGACAATTAGAAAAAATTATGACTAAAATAAAACCCATCAAAGACAAGTGCAAATAAATTGATGTACGAATATAGAAAAGGAAAAAATTTTTATAGAAAAAAAAGACCCAAAAGAATAGTGCTTACTGCAAATGCAGATACAGGCTTCATGAAAAATATACAACAAGCATACGAAAAAGAAGCATACGCAGGAAGGCTTCATACTAAAAATTATTTTTATCTGGAACGTGGCCCTTACAACATTTCATCAGTAATGGATGAAGGTGTAAATGCGGCGTCGTTGAAGGTTACAGGACCTGTAATCGACATTACAAAAAGCCCGTCAAATACTAATAATTTTAATGCGAATATTGCTTCTATCAAAACAAATATGCGTATTGGAAAAAGATAATGATGGCAATACAATAGAAAGTAAAAATAACTGGGATGAAATATCGCATACAAGCTTGCTTCAATTTATAAATTCCTCCGGAGGGTAGAAAAGTTGAAATAAAATGGTGAGGGAAAATTAAATTATTGTCCGGTTACAAAACTGCGAACCGGCTAAAATAATTTTGGGACAGCCGTCATGGAGCCTCGTCACACAAAATAATACTTTATGCAAAGAAGAAACTTTTTAAAATTAACAAGCCTTGGAAGTGCTTCATTGGTGATGCCTAAAGAACCTGCCATATTTGTAAGCAAGCCTTCTATAGCCACCATTGAAATAGATACCAAACCTTTGTTTGAATTAAATAAGCATTTATACATGCAGTTTATGGAACCGTTAGGCACTACCGATAGTTCGGTAGAAGCAGCCTGGGATCATAAAACAGATAAATGGAAGAGTACAGTAATCAACGTTACAAAATCATTAGCGCCTGGCATGATGCGATGGGGTGGCAATTTCAGCGCATACTATAAATGGAAAGAAGCAGTAGGCCCAAGAAATAAGAGAATTCCTTTATTGAATACAGACTGGGGAGGTATTGAAACCAATCAGATAGGAACAGCAGAGTTCGTAGATTTTTGTAAACAAGTGGGCGCCGATCCTTTAGTGTGCGTAAATTTTGAAGCGGATGGTTTACCACGATATGCTGTTAATGCTAAGGGAGAACATCGTGCAGGTGACAGTAAGGAAGCGGCTGAATGGGTTGATTATTGTAACAACCCTTCTAACAAATTAAGAATTGCCCATGGTTTTAAAGAACCGCTAACAATCCGTCATTGGCAAATTGGTAACGAAACTTCTTATCGTCCCGGAAAAGGATTTGATAATATAACGGCTGCAAAAAAAACGGTTGAATTTGCAAAAGGGATGCGCACGATTGATCCGCAAATTCAACTGATCGGTTGGGGTGATAGCGGATGGTCGAAAATATTATTTGAAGAAGCCGGCGATTATATCAATTACATTGCTTTCCATCACATGTTCGATCCGGGTGAAGGGTTATCCAATTCTCCCATTCGCAATAACGATTACCGCAAAGATGCCGCTGCAACCTGGGAGGTGTTGATGAACGGATATAAAGTTCATGAAAGAAAAATAAATAAATTGAGAGAAGAAACTGCGTCATTTAAAATACCACTGGCCTTAACCGAATGCCATTATAGTATTGAAGGAAGAAACCGTTGCGAAGTGCTGTCATCGTGGGCTGCCGGCGTTTCTTATGCAAGAATTATGAATCTCCATGAAAGAAATGGCGATGTGCTAAAGATTGGAACTATGGCGGATTTCTGTGGCACACGCTGGCAGGTAAATGCTCTTATGATACCTGTGCCTGAAGGTGAAGCTTTTTTAATGCCTGTTGCTAAAATCATGCAGTTGTATCGCCATCATACAGGCACAGATTTTATACAGGTAAAAAATGTTCCACCTTCTTTGGATATAACAGCGAGCAAAACCGGGCATACAATTTTTCTTCATGTGGTAAACACTGACAGGACTGCTTCGGTAAATGCAAATTTTAATATCGATGACTCTACAATTAAAACGGGTAAAGCATTTGAAATTTCCGCCGACCCAACTTTTGAAATCATGTCTGCTTCCAATGATCCTTTGCAGCCGAAACAAAAAGAAGTAATACCCGGAACACCGTTTTCATTTTTACCGGCATCCGTTACAGCAATCGAACTTACAGTGTAACGGTTAACATAATGTGCGGGATTTCATTTTATTTTCCCCGTATTATTATGTAAAAAAGGGAATAAGAACCCTGCTGAGAAGTAACCAGAAAGAGAAGAAGGGGCATTCCACTCTTATGATTGCTTTTTGTGCCTCGTAAGATCAAAATTTTGTCTTATTATCAGCCACAACACATCGGTATGGTTGTAACTATTGGGAGCATTAAGCGCCGCAAACTGGCTGTTATATGTTACGCCTATTGATAAGTTTTTTGAAAAAGATAGGGCAGGGCCAACGAGAAATCTGTTTTGATCAAATACATTATATACCACTTTTTTTCCGGCATTGATAAATATTTCATCTCCCAGGCTTATCGCAAGCGCCTTATCAGGATGGGTAGTTGACAACTTCAAAATCTTAAAGTTCAACATACATAAATAACGAAAGCGGAAATTAAACGTGTGGCCATGCTGTACATCTCCATTTACAACATTTTTAAAATATCGCTCTTCAATTCTAAACCGGTGCAGTATTCCAAGGTTCTTATATTTATCATTAATGGCAAGCTCCTGGTACGGGCGATATTCAACTTTACTCAATTTTTTTGAAGTGTAAAAACCAAGATGAGCAAATCCTGCCGAGACTTTCATGGAACTGTTGAGCTCATAACCAAGGCCAGTTCGCACTATATATTGTGAGGGATTATTAAATAACGTATTCCACCGGTAACCTCCGTCGGCTGACCACGTCCATTTGTCCCCGATTTTCGCCTGTCCGTAATATTGAATCCATTGCTGGCTGCTTTTCTTTACGTGCTTGCTTTGCCCCAATGTGATCGTTGATATGCCAACGAAGAAAAATAAAATGATAGCCTTTAGATCCCTCATAATTTTTTTACGATAGTTTTATTTTCTTTACAATTATATCAAATAAATTAAATTTTCTCATAGCTTTATTTTGGCTACTTAAAGATGCGGTAAGAGTTACACATTCTAAGAAATTTTTTATTGATAAATTGATGGAACGCGGAGACAAAATTGGGGCAGGCATCAATAAATTATAAATCATCGATAGTTGCGGCTATCCGTTCCTACTCCGCCACAAAACCCACGCTAAAAACCCTCAGCGGGGTATCCACTTCTATCCGCCTGCCCTTCAGCTATAGTTCTTTTATCAGCTTTTACCTGCTGATCTTATAATGCACACCGGTAAGGCAAATCTCATTATCTTTGCGCCCTCTAAAAGTTCTTTAGTACATGCTAAGCAGAAGAAATATACGGATAAAAGTGATGCAGGCTCTTTACAGCATTGATTCCATGAATAATGAAACCCGTCCTGGCGAACCGTTACAAATTCTCAAAAAAAATCTTGAGCATTCACAGCAATTATTTACATTCCTGGTATATTATATTATTGAGGTCGCACGTTTCGCTGAAAAAGATGCTGCACAAAAATCTCAAAAACACCTGCCATCTGCCAATGATTTGAATGTTAGCACTAAAATTTCAGGTAACGAAATTATATGGGCCATTCTTGAAAATGCCTCATTTCAAAAATCGGTTGAGCAGCTAAAAGTGAAGTACCTTATTAATGATGAGTTGATAAAAAAATGTTACCTCTCGTTAATTGCCTCACCGGAATATAAAGAATACATCAGCATAAGATCCCGTGAAAAAAAGCATGAGAAAAAAATAGTTGAATTTATATTTTCCGATCTCATGCTGCCCGACGATCATTTTTTAAGTGACGTCGAAGAAAAATTTATTCATTGGGATGACGACGGCGATATTATGATTCTTCTTATGAGCAGCCTGTTACAAAAGCCCGCCTCTTTCAATTTTGGAGAATTGGTAAGCAGGGAAAAAATGGACTTTGCCATTGATTTGCTGGAGTGCGTTATCGATAAAAAGGAATCTTGCCGGGAGTTAATAAAACCAAAATTAAAAAATTGGGATGCGGAGCGTATAGCCGCTCTCGATATGATCCTGATGGAAATGGGTGTTTGTGAGTTTTTGTATTTTGAAACCATTCCTCCAAAAGTTACCATCAATGAATACATTGACCTGGCAAAGGAATACAGCACGGAACAAAGCGGTCATTTTATCAATGGAATATTGGATAATATTCAAAAAGAATTAGTTGCTGAAAACAAAATACATAAGAAGAATTTCAAAAACAGTGTTTTATAATACCTTTGCAAAAATTTAAAAAAATGAATAAAGTGTTTGGAGGATTTTGCCTCATTTGCATTCTTTTTTCCTGCGACATAAGAAATTCAAGAAATAACAACGATGTGCTTGCTAAGAATACCGGGCAGGCATTTAAAGATTCTACCACCGTTCAGTTGATCGATTCAGCATATAATTTCGGCAAGGTGATGGATGGTGAAAAAGTGGAATACAGTTACCGGTTTAAAAACACCGGAAAAAATCCGTTGATTGTTTCATCAGCAGTCGCCAGTTGTGGCTGTACCGTTCCGGAAAAGCCCGAAGAGCCCATACAGCCCGGACAAACAGGCTTCTTAAAAGTAGTTTTTAATAGTAAAGGAAGAGTGGGAGAGGTGCATAAAGAAATTACGGTTACTTCCAATGCATATCCTTCCTTTCCGGTTTTGCAGTTGACGGGCCAGGTAGAATCTTCTCAAAAATAATTTTTCAAAATTGCTGTTAAGCAAACAGCACACAAAAATCAGACAATATGAATTTAGCAATGGTGTTTTTAATGTTAGGACAAGGTGGCTCTGGCGGCGGCGGTTTTCAATTTGTATTCTTAGGCCTTATGATCGTAGTGTTTTACATGTTCATGATAAGGCCGCAGGCAAAGAAGGCAAAGCAGCAAAAACAATTTCTTACCAATTTGCAGAAGGGCGATAAGATCGTAACCATAGCTGGCATTCACGGTACGGTAAATAAGGTGAACGATGATGGCACCATGATGCTGGAGATAAACCCGGGCAGCTATATTAAAATTGAAAAGAGCGCAGTAAGTATGGAATGGACGGCCAATATTAATAAGCCGCCAGCGCCGATAAAATAATTTTGTGCTATCACGGGAGCAGGACGAGGCGCGGATGCAAGGTGAATTTTATGCTTTCTCATCATCAAATTTGGAGGAAGTTTTTCAAATCCATATTGATACAGAAAAGAAGACGCGATAAAAGAAATCTCATTTTTATAGTAGCAAAATAATTTAAAAGGCCATTTTTTCAAAAGCATGATAAATGAAAGATCAGTTATTCATTTATCATGCTTTCGTATTTTTATAACTAAATTCATTCACATCTTTTCCTTTCATCAATTTATATTTTAAATGGCTGCGCCGGTTTTAGAAAGAAGTCTGGGCCTTGCACAAGCCACAGCTATCAACATGACCGACATGGTAGGCATTGGGCCTTTCATTACCCTGCCTATGGTTATTGGTATGATGAACGGGCCGTACTTTTTATATGCATGGCTTGCCGGCGCTTTCCTTTCTATTGTTGATGCAATGGTATGGAGCGAACTGGGTGCTGCATTTCCCAAAGCCGGCGGTTCTTATAATTTTTTAAAAGAGGCTTATGGAAAAAACGGCGCCGGTAAAATGATGAGCTTTTTATTTGTTTGGCAAACGATGATACAAGCACCGTTAGTAATTGCCTCTGCTGCCATCGGGTTTGCAAAATATTTTTCATACCTCGTACGCCTTACTCCCCTCACAGAAAAAATAGTAAGCGGCAGTGTGGTTATTTTAATTATTATTTTATTGTATCGCAAAATAGAAGCGATTGGAAAAATAAGTGTGTTCCTGTGGAGCGGTGTTATCATTACGATGTTCTGGATTATTGGCGGAGGCATTGCTCATGGCAATTTTTTATCACCAATAAAAAATATCAATAACGGTATTCATGTTGATTATGCCTTTATTACCGCCATAGGTTTTGCCAGTGTGAAATCTGTTTACAGTTATCTCGGTTATTATAACGTGTGTCATTTAGGAAGCGAAATAAAAAACCCTTCTAAAAATATTCCACGCAGCATGTTTATATCTATTGCAGGAATTGCGGTTTTATACCTGATGATGAATGTAAGTGTGGTAAGTGTTATTCCATGGCAAGATGCAAAAAACAGCGAATTTGTGGTGAGTGAATTTATGCAGGTACTCGCCGGTGACACGGCAGCTAAAATTGTTACGTGTTTAATTTTATGGGTAGCGTTTGCATCAGTATTCTCTGCAACCCTTGGCTACAGCCGCATCCCGTATGCCGCCGCCGCCGATGGAGAATTTTTTAAGATCTTCAGCAAGCTGCATCCTACAAAAAATTTTCCCTACATCTC
>JALZAJ010000135.1 GCA_030948465.1 Bacteroidota bacterium | reverse complement strand
CCGGACGGTTATTGGATTGAGGTGAATGACAGTAAATTTTAAAATGTGAAGCAATGCATTTCTTCTCAAATTATTTTTAATCAAAATAGAATGATAAAGTAAACCGGATCCATTCAAAGAAATTACGTTCTCTTGCTGGAAAATAATTAATAGTGCTAACTTTTGGGTAAAGATTAATTCATGACAGAAACCGTAAATACTTTCAAAAAAACTTTCAGCAAAAGCCAAATTGATCCTCTTCCCGGTTCTGCGGAAGAGAAAACCCTGTTCAATAAAATTCAGCAAGGTTTTACACAACAATTTGAAATCATATTTCCTGATAAGCTGGCGCCAAGAACGGTCGTTATTATTCCTTCCTTTTCGTTGGACGAAGAAATATTATCCAAAGTAACCGGGCACATTTATTATGAAGAAAGATTGCTTTGCCTGCTGATGCTGCTGCGTATGCCCCTTACGAAAATTATTTATGTTACCAGTGTTCCGGTCGATAATCTTATTATTGATTATTACCTCCATCTTTTGCCGGGTATTACCGGTATCCACGCGAGGCAACGGCTCACGATGCTTAGTTGTTACGATGCATCGGCCAAATCTCTTACAAAAAAAATACTGGAGCGGCCACGGCTAATTCAACGTATAAAACAAAATATTACCGACACTGCCTCGGCGCATCTTACCTGTTTTAATATTACGAGCCTTGAGAAAACATTAGCGGTACAGTTAGGAATTCCTTTGTTTGGCACCGACCCGGATCTGTTTTATGAAGGAACAAAATCTGGCGGAAGAAAAATATTTAAAGCTGCAGGAGTATGCCTGCCTGCCGGCTTTGAAGATTTAAAAACAAGAGAAGATGTTGTAAAAGCATTGGCTGCGCTCAAAAAAAGTAACCCGGCTCTGCGAAAAGCGGTGATTAAAATGAATGACGGATTCAGCGGAGAAGGGAATGCAATTTACTATTACCCTGATCTTGCTATGGATGACCAGGTGGAAAAAAGTATAAGGGAAAGTCTTCCGCTTTATCTTAAAATATTAGCGAAAGATTTAAGTGAAGATTCTTTCTTCGAAAAAATTTATGAGATGGGTGGCATCACCGAAGAATTTATTGATGCTGATGAAAAAACATCACCGTCTGTACAATGCCTTATTAATCCCTTGCAGCAAGCTGAGGTACTAAGCACGCATGACCAGTTGCTGGGTGGTGACGATGGGCAGATCTTCATCGGGGCAAGCTTTCCGGCAAATCCTGAGTACAATGTTTCGCTCGCTGAAGAAGGTAAAAAGATAGCCTGTACGCTAGCAAAAAAGGGAGCCCTTGGGAGATTTGCTGTTGATTTTATTTCTGTGAAACACGATAACACATGGAAGCATTATGCCATTGAAATCAACCTGCGTAAAGGAGGAACTACGCATCCTTATTTTATGTTGCAATTTTTAACGGATGGCATGTATGATGAAGAAAAAGGAGAATACAGAACCGCCAGCGGAAACAAAAGATTTTACTTTTCTACTGATAATGTAAGTAAGGAATGTTACAAAGGTTTAACTCCGGGTGACCTCATTGATATAGCCATGTTTCACTCACTGATGTATGATGGGGCAACCCAGGAAGGTGTAATGTTTCATCTCGTGGGAGCTCTTTCGCAATTCGGAAAATTAGGTTTGGTATGTATAGGTGACACCGCGGAAAAAGCGAAAGAATATTACGAAAAGGTAATTTATGTTTTAGATAAGGAATGTGAAGAATAAAAAAATTCTGTTGCATGAATACTGACTGCTCGAAAAAAATAATAACGCGGCCTTATCAAATAAAGATGCTGTAAAAGAAAAGATAAATCGTATGAAACATTTTGATGCAATCATTATCGGCTCCGGCCAGGGCGGCACTCCTCTTTCAAAAAAACTGGCGAAGCAAGGTTGGAAAACGGCATTGATCGAAATGCTCGATATAGGTGGCTCCTGTATCAATGTGGGCTGTACTCCTACCAAGACTATGGTCGCTTCAGCAAAAGCGGCTTATGATATAAAACGGGCAGGCCTGCTCGGAGTTGAAACTGGAAGTTTTCAAATTAATATGCCCGCAATTATCCGGCGGAAGAAAAAGGTTGTGGAAAGGTTCAGGCATGCTTCGCAAAAAGACCTGGCGAATACTGAAAATCTTTCTCTCATATTTGGAACAGCTTCTTTCATTGATAGCAAAACCATCGGTGTGGAAATAAATGGAGGTGGTACGGACGTTTTAACTGCCGATAAAATATTTATTGATACAGGCACCAGGCCTGCTATACCGGCTATTGAGGGCTTGCAGGAAACGGGATATTTCACTTCCACCACGTTAATGGAGTACGAGGAAATCCCATCTCATTTATTAATTATCGGGGGTGGCTACATCGGGTTGGAATTTGGACAAATGTACCGCCGGTTTGGAAGCAGGATTACCATTCTTGAATTTACTAATCGCTTTTTAAAAAAAGAAGATGAAGATATTTCCAACGAAATCCTTTCATTTTTAGGGGCTGAGCAAATCGAAGTTTTGATCAATACAAAAGTGACATCATTGAAGAAAAAAGGCGATGCCGTCATGGCAACTTTGCAGGTAGATGGGGAAGAAAAAAATATGGAATGTTCACATATCCTTCTTTCTGCAGGAAGAACGCCGAACACAGAAAATTTGCGACTCGAAAAAGCCGGCGTCGATGTGGACAAGCATGGATACATTATGGTGAATGAAAAACTGGAAACCTGCGTAGAAGGAATTTATGCTATTGGGGATGTAAAAGGAGGCCCGGAATTCACACACATTTCTTATAACGACTACGTTATTTTATACAATAACCTTGTAAAAGGTAAGAATGAAAACACAACAGGCCGCATGGTTCCTTACACTCTTTTCACCGATCCGCAATTGGGCAGAATAGGGATGACCGAACAGGAAGCCCGGCAAAAAGGATTAAATATTAAGGTGGCTAAAATTCCTATGTCGCGTGTTGCACGTGCAATAGAAACCGGTGATACACGCGGTATGATGAAAGCAATAACCGATGCGGAAAGCGGTAAAATATTAGGGGCTGCCATTGTAGGCCAGGAAGGTGGCGAAGTTATGTCGGTGCTGCAAATGGCAATGGCAGGTGATCTTAACTACAGGCAACTAAGAGATATGATATTTGCCCACCCATTATATGCTGAGTCATTAAATAATTTATTTATGACAATAGAGCATTTATAGTTTTTTAGTGTAAGCGCTTCTTTGAACAAACTATCTGGGCTAAAGCCCTTAAGCAAGGCTTCCAAACCACGACCTATGCGAAGGCATCCCTTTGGGAAAGTTCGTGGCAATTGGTTGAATCAAACAATCATCATAATGTTATTATGCTTTCTTAGCTAAAATCAACCTCTTAACCTGGCGCCTAATGCGAAGCTATCGCGATGTTTAGGATACCATAGGTCTGACATCATACTATCATATATTTAATCCTAAGCACAACTCATAAAGTTCTAACTTTCCTCATTATAATTATCGTCTAATCAAATCTGTTATGATCTCATCAAAGCTTTCCTTGCTATCTTTTATATGCATCTTTTTTATGACTCCTTTTAAAATATCAGCACAAGTAAATGATAGCCTTCTCACACAACTGGCACGTAAATGGAGCCATGCCAGGGAATATACTTTGAAGATGGCTGAACTGATGCCTGAAGAATATTTTGATTTTAAACCAGTGCCTGAAGAAATGAGTTTTAAGGAGCAGCTTTTGCACATCGCGCAAAATATGGAGTGGCTATCAACTTCGTATCTTTTTGTAAAAAAAATAACCAGCAAAGATGCTGAAGCAAAAGATAAAGCAGCCGTAATTAAAATTTTAAGCGACGCTTATGACATGGGCGCGAATGCACATAAAAATCTTACGTCGAAACAATTGGATGAGACAGTGCCTTTTTTTGCAGGGCCTATGACGAGGCGACAGATCCTTATATTGATGCACGATCATCAAACCCACCATGCGGGACAGCTTATTGTTTACCTGAGGTTAAAAGGCATAAAGCCTCCTGATTATGTAGGTTGGTAATTTTAAGTTTTTTAATTTTTCTTTTTCGTTATTTCGTTTTAGCCTTTATCTTTTTCACCGTTGTGAAAATACTATATGCAATTAGCACGGCAATAAATACATACACCCATACAGGAATATTTTTTCCAACGATAATTAAATACAGGTAAGCAGATATAAAAAATAAACCAGTTAACATCAAGGGTAATAAAAAAGGCCTTTTACGGCGTATGTTTTTAATGGTCCAGGCAAGGAAAAGAAAAAAGAAAGGGATCGCGCCAATGTAGATCGCGCCAAAAATGTAAGGATTCACGTTATATTTTTTCCCAAGGCTTAGAAACCATTCCTTTATTATTTCCCACAAATGCACTAGCTAAAAATTTTATAAGCCACCCGTAAAAGTTTCTTAATAGTACTGGTAAGCCGTTGTGATTTAAACGCAACTATGATCTTCTGATTGATGCGTGAGGCTACCGGATATGGGTAAATTTTATTGAAGATCGCGTTTATTGAAATTTCTTTTGTATTTGCCAAAATCAACTCCTGTACCAGTTCTCCTGCGTTCGGCGCCACCATAGTACCTCCTAAAATCTTCTGTTTTTTGAGGTAGCTCTTATTGCTGATAAACAACAGCATTTTACCGTACCGGTAATCATCAACCACCGCCCGGTCGTCCTCTTCAAAACCCTGTTCGAGCTTTTCGTGGGAAATATTATTTTCCTTTAACTGCTTTTCATTTAATCCAAATGTTGCTAATTCAGGATCGGTGAACGTAACCCAGGACATGAACTTGTTATTTAGTTTTTTATTAAACGGAGAAAAGAAATTATTGAGTAAAATGCGTGCATGAAATTCAGCAGCGTGAGAAAATAAAAGATCGCCCGCCGCATCTCCGCATACGAAAATATTTTTGTTGGTAGTTTTCAAATATTTGTTCACAACTATTTTTTTATCCTTTACCTCCACGCCTGCTTTTTCTAATTGTAAAGTTTGCAGGTGTAACTCTCTTCCTATCGCCACAAATACCGCATCAAAATCTATCGTTTGCATGGTGCCATCTTTCAATTGAACATTTGCCCGGTTGGGTGATGAAAAATTTTTTACATCAGCGTTCAACAAAAATTTAATACCCTCTTTCTCTAACTGATCTCTTAAAATTTTTGTTACCGTGTTATCATCATGTTCCAAAATTTCTTTCCCTTTATGTATCACTATCACGCTGCTTCCAAGCCTGCACATCGTTTGAGCGATCTCTATACCGATGGGACCACCGCCTATAATCAATAATTTTTCAGGCAATGCATCTATATGAAAAATACTTTCATTATCGAAATACAAAACATTTTCCACTCCTGGTATTTTCAGTTTCCGTGGTTTGGAACCGGTCGCTATCACTATTTTTTTTCCGGAATATTTTTTGCCAGTTACTTCAACTTCATTTTTTCCGGTAAAATGGGCTTCACCTAAAGCCACATCAGCTCCTTGTTCCCGCAACCAGGCTGCATTTTCATGAACTCTTATTTCTTCCTGTCGTTCATTTACATAACTAATTACTTTTTTTATGTCAACATTTCCATTCAATTTCAATCCAAAATTTTCGGCCTCTTTAGCTTGTTTTATAATCCCCGCAACATGAATGATGGCTTTGCTGGGCACGCAACCATCATTGAGGCAATCGCCGCCAATATCCTCATCACTTATAGAGATCATTAAAATTTTAAACCCGGCTTTAGCCATGAAAAGGCCCACACTTAAGCCGCCGGAGCCACAACCAATAACGATGATATCATAATATGTTTCCTTCATAATAATGGTGGGTAGTAACAATGGTTATCGATACTCACAGTGTTGCTTTCCGGTGATCGAAGGGCAGCCGGAAATAAAAAACAGATCCTTTATCCATCACACTTTCAACCCAGATTTTACCGCCCTGCCTGGCAATAATTTCCGAGCAGATATATAACCCGATGCCCAGCCCCGGAAAGGTAGCCTGCCGGTCTCCGCTAACCCGGTAAAATTGTTCAAAAATATTTTGCTGCTCCTTTGCAGAAATTCCTATGCCGAAATCCTGCACGCTTAATTGAACTCCATCTTTTTGCTTTCGAGTTGTTACAATTATTTTTTCCGCCTTCGGCGAATATTTTAAAGCATTTGAAATGAGGTTATCGATTACCTGGCTTATCTTATTTCTATCTCCAAAAACTTTTGCATTTCTATCCTGGTTAATTACTATTTCATGAGTAAAACTTGTCTTCTGCATATCATCAACCGCTTCTTTTACTAATTTATTAAAATCAAAAAATTCCTCATTGTAAGCCAGCTTGCCTTTTTGTATTTTGGTGATATCCAACAAGTCTTCTATAAGCGTGGTGAGCTTACCTACCTGGCTGATCATTCTTTTTATCAAGCCCAATGTTTCTGTATCTCCTTTTTTCTCAAGAATGGTTTCTACAATTTGCGAATAGGCTTTAATGGTAGTAAGCGGCGTTTTAAGTTCATGACTGGCAATAGATAAAAAATCATCTTTCATTCTCTCTATTTCTTTTTGCCTGGTAATGTCGGTGTTAGTTCCTAACCAGCGAATAATTTTTCCCTGTTCATCATGTATTGGAACGACTCTCGTAAGAAAAGGACGAAAAACATTATCAGCGCCTCTTATTGGGAATATCATTTCAAAAGGCTTTCCATCATCAATTGATCGCTGCCATTGCTCAAGCACAGCCGGTAAGGTTTCGGGATCATGAACTGATTTCCAACCCCAACCTTCCATTTCTTCCGGCGTAGTTCCTGTATATTCATACCAGCGGTTGTTATACCAAAATATCCAACCCTCACTATCGGCAATCCAGGCAAGATTTGGAATATTGTTGGCCATGGTTTCAAATCTTTCCCTTAATTCTTCCACATTCCTGGCCGCCAACACCTGCTCGGTAACGTCAGTAAAAACACACAGTACACCCGATATTTCACTTTTTATATAGTATGGCTGAAAGAAAATATTGAGATAAACTCTTTCTTCTTTTCCGTTCAGCAACAAGGTCAATGGAGTCTCTTTTAAATTGAAAGTTTCTCCATTTTGCTTTACACGATCCAATAATTGAATGAAGCCTTGCGCTTCAATTTCCGGCAATACGTCTATAATAGCTTTTCCAATAACGTTCTCTTTCCTGCCCGTAAAACGAAGCGCTGTAGCATTTACTAATTCTATATTATGGCTATCTCCCGTTAGTAAAGAAAATCCGACCGGAGCCTGCATAAAAAGATTATATGCTTCATTGTTTACCAACTGATTTTTTTCTTTCTCCCTCAATTCAACTTGTTCAGTAATATCATAACCCGTTGCAAGTATGCCTTCCGTTTCGCCGAGGTCGTTTTTAAAGGGAATATAACTAAGATTGAAATATCGTGTTGTTGGTGTGGAATCTCCGTGATATAAAGCAGTGGCCGCTATTTCAGGAAAATGATATGGAATGCCGGTATCAAAAACTTTTTTTAGCAGTGATATAAATTCCTGGCCTTTCAGTTCCGGTATAGCTTCTTCTAAGGGTTTTCCCACCAATTCCCTTGAATTCATTAATTGATGGTACGCTTTATTAACAAATGTAAAAACGAAGTTTTTGCCGGTAAGTATTGCAAAGGGAGCAAAGGCCTGGTTAAGAAAATATTCAAAATTCTGTTTTGTTGTATGCTTTCGTTCTTCAGCCGGTATGTTGCCGGCTATATTTTCCGATCTTAAAATAATATATTTAATCACTCCGCTATCATCTTTTACAGGGGTATGTAATGCGTTCAAAAAGAACTCCTCAAAAATAGTAGCATCCACAGCAGAGCGATGCGATTTTATGTTGCTTTGTTTCTTACCGGAAAGAGTTTCATCTAAAGAATCGTGAAGAGCTTTCGCGGCGGAATTTTTATCCTGTAAAGGATTGCCGGGAAAAATTTCGAATAGCTTTTTACCAAGGGTATCTTTTCTTTTACTTTTTAAAAACCGGAGCAAATCATTGGTTACCTCAGCGATTGTAAAATGCGGCGGGTCAGGCAATAACAGCAATCCCTTTCCTGGCGTAGATTGAAAGACAATTCTAAAATCGATATCCGCAGCCGGTGTATTCATAAGTGTGGTAAGTTTACTCTTCTTAACATTTGTACGACACGCTGTATTTAATTTTCTGTGCCGGTAGTTTTAAAATATAAACAGGAATTTTTGGAAGGATTATTATTTGAATGACATCTTATTATTTGTTAATTAAATAAACCCCATTCATCTTCATATTCATCCTTTTGAAACGTAGCCACCCAGTTTTTAAAGAGTGGTTTAAGTTCATTTAATTCCTCTTCAATCACCTGCTTGTGTTGCTCGTCAGCGAAATCCATTAACACGGCAAAGCCAAGCTGCTCCATCAGTTGCCGGCAATTGGTACGGATGATCGCGGCGTTTTCCATTTGCAAAACATATAAACCGCAGCCCGTAGCGCTAATGATCTTTGGGGCGACAATCATTGCATTTTCATAAATAAATTTTTTAGTGATCTGTTCGTGCGTTTCTGAGTCATTGTCTTTGGGATCATCGCATAAATTTTCTGCAAACGCGATTATCATACCAAATACTTCGCGCCATTTAAGATATAATACTTTTCCGGCAACTCTCGTTCCTGCTGTCTTCCATTCTTCGCCTTTATCAAGGTGAAACCTATCGTCTTCCCATTGAGGAAGGAAATTTAAGTTGTCCAAATCCATTGGGCTAAAACAAGATTTTACTATAAAATGTTTTAAAGCTAAAACAAAAATGATAAAAAGGCTGTGAAGAATTTACTGTATAATCGAGTATTTTTATTTGATGAATAACGCCGCTTGCAAAAAATTAAATGCTCCCAGACCAGGGAAGATTTTTCTAAAGCCTCTCTAAAAGTAAAAACGTTTTTGGTTTTATGTATAAGATGAATATGCCTATTTTTATTATTAATTTAAAAAAATAATTTGAAAGAAAATTATTCTACTTTTTTCCTGTGCAGCATTTTTTATTTACTCATAACTTTACCACAAAGTGGATGCAACATTACTGCTTCTAATAAAAAATTACTTATGGAAAACGGACATCTTTTTACACCCGGAACGCAGCCTGCGCTCATTTCACGACAATTCAGTTTTACTGAAGGACCCGCTGCGGATGGTGAAGGGAATATCTTTTTTACTGATCAACCTAATGACCAGATATGGAAGTATGACATCGCCGGAAAGCTAAGCCTGTTCAGCGACCACACCGGAAGATCGAATGGCCTCTATATCGATCCTGAAGGAAACATCGTTGCCTGTGCCGATGAAAAGGGACAACTGATCGCGTTTAGCCCTGATGCAAAAATGCATGTGTTGATGGAGGGAGCAAACGGTATGCGATTGAATGGGCCGAATGACTTATGGATAAATACAGACGGCGGTATTTATTTTACCGATCCCTATTATGAAAGGAATTACTGGAAGGATCCGAAGCCTGTAAAGCATGCGCAAAACGTCTACTACCTGCCGCCAGGAAAAACAGAGCCGGTAATTGTGGCAAACGACCTGGTAAAGCCGAATGGAATTATTGGAACTGCCGATGGAAAAAATTTATTTGTCGCCGATATAGAAGGGAATAAAGTCTTTAAATATAAAATACAACCTGATGGAAGTATCACAGACAAAAAGCTGTTTACATCAATGGGTTCCGATGGCATGACGATAGATCAAAACGGAGATATTTACCTGACGGGAAAAGGCGTCACCATTTTTGATCCTAATGGAAAAATGATCACCAATATTCCTATAAATGAAGATTGGACCGGCAATGTTTGTTTTGGCGGTAAAGATAAAAATCAGCTTTTTATTACGGCGTCAAAGGGAATTTATATTATGCCAATGCTGGTAAAGGGAGCGAGATAATTTCTTAAAAAGTTCCCCTTTTTTTGCATTCAATTATTTCAATTCGTATGAGGCCGCAGGCGCATCCGGAGAAAGATGTATTTGATTTCCCAAGCCGCCAGTTGAAAAACTATGCGTTGAAAAATGAATGATCAGGATAAGCAGGGACACGGAAACCATAACTATCGCCCATATTTTCCACCATGCCTTTTTTTTAATGACAGGATCATCTTTAAAATATTCATTCATAGCATGAGAGGTGGTTTCCTTGTCGCCAACTAATACTGAATGCTCTTCGTGCTTATGAATAACTCTTTCTGCAGGCACGGGATCATACAATAGAAATTCATGATCTCTTTCAAGATAAAAATTTCCGGATGCGCTTCTTTGGAGGCTCCCTATTGATTCGAAAAATATTTTTTCTCCCTGTTCCAATTTCCCCCTGGCATCCCCGCACCAGTTGTTTATGTATTCTGCAGCATGATCCATATCCATTTGTTTCTGAGAAGAAAGGTAAGTGACAAGATCTTTTCTTAGATGGACTTCCTCTTCGCTAAAAATAATTTCATCTGTTGGCGGCAAAAGCAGCTTACTGGCTACATCCAGTTCAGCCGGCTTTGCAATAATTTTAAAGTGACCAATACCAGGTAAGCCGCATTCTTTTTTTTGTGCTAAATAGGAAGCGATGATCTTCTGCATAATGTTGGCAAATATCTATAATTTAAACAGCAATTCATGATCCGTCAAAAGTGAATTAAAATTCCCCCAATAACCTGTAAACCATAGACAGGGTAATTGTTCCATCGCTGGTAAGTGCTATTAAGAATATTATTGAAATCGAGCCACGCGCTAAATTTAGGAGTTACCTTAAACTCAGCTCCTGCACTAAGATCGGTACCACCCTTTAAATTCTTTTGAGAGCCATCGCTCAGCAAAGCTTTGGCGCCCGAAAATGCTACCAGGTCTCCTTTAAGCAACACTTGTTTAAAAGCATTCCATCGTAAAGAGCCATTGAGCTTTAACGGATATAAATGCCACGCTTTCTCATTATCCTGTAAGCCGGTGTAGGTGTTCAGATCGAGGCCGGCTGTTATCGTAAATTTATCCTGGTTAATATAGTTGAGGTCGCCATGAATCTGAAA
The DNA here is from genome assembly GCA_030948465.1 of Bacteroidota bacterium. Lineage (GTDB taxonomy): Bacteria > Bacteroidota > Bacteroidia > Chitinophagales > Chitinophagaceae > Ginsengibacter. The sequence continues at coordinate 1,223 of JALZAJ010000135.1, read as the reverse complement.
ATCATCCAGCTTGCTTTCATTTTTTACAATGAAACTTTTTTCATCATTTGGATCATTTATAAACAATGGCAGATCATGATACGTGATAACAGCAGCCTTTGCATTAAAATTAAAATGTTTATCAAGAGTTGCTTTTACGCCACCGTAAAATTGCATCTCTTTAGTATTGTTTAAGAAAGTGGGATCCTGCATATAAGGGTTTTCTGCACTCAACGTACGAAAGCTGTTAGCAATATATCTGCCGATCCATCCGGCCTGGAGGGTTAGCACATTATGCTGCAATTGCGCCTCGCCATACACGTTAGGAAGAATGGTAACTGCATTATTATTCCACGAAGGCGTCGCCCCTCCATGAAAAGTAAACTGCTCACTGTAATAAACCAGCTCGGGCGCCAACTGAAATAAATTGTTTGTAAGATGATTCGAAGAATTTTTTAGCTGGAACTTATTAAAGTTTCCAGTCGCCAATATTTTAAAAGAGACCGACTCACTGAATTTTTTTTCTGCAGGAAGGGTTAAGATCAATGTGGTTTCAGAAGCTTTGCTTTCCCTTGAAAATTCATGAAGTTCCAAATGCGGGTTATAGGTAATATTTAAATTGTTAACGGTAATATTCCTGAAACCAACACCGGCTGACAGATCCTGGAAGCTTCTCCGTAAAGCTGCTTTATCAAAATCCAGCAATGTATGATCATAGCCGTATTGATAATATTCATGCTGGGCAAATGCGGCAAACGCATACGTCTCATTTTTATCAGTAAAAAGGCTGCCGGCGCCTTTTACATTTATTTCACTGAAATCCTGGTTTTTAATATTTCCTCTCGATGAAATATAATCTCCATAAACGTTCAACAGGCTTTTCTTACCATCACCAAAACTGAAAGCGCCGGAAACGTACGGAGTAGTAAAGCTGCCAAAGCCAAGCTTCAACTGGTTTCTGTCGCCAAGCTGCAGGGAAGTGTCTGTCGTTAATGCGAGCGGTTTTAACGAAACCGGCTGGTAGATAAAAAATAAATTTTGCGCCGGAATATTATAGGCAAGCCGCGGCCGCGTTGTATCGCCGGCAATAGGTGACGCGTATAAATTTATTTTTACTGGATCCCGTAAAACGGGTTTGTAAGATGATGTTATCTCAATAGTTTGCCTGCGGGTAGTATCTCTTTGTGCAGTTACCTTAATACAAATAAGGAAACATAATAAGGAGGTTATAAAAATCTTATTGG